>CASELH010000017.1 GCA_949288715.1 uncultured Bacteroides sp.
TTGACCTCTGCTTTTTTGAAGCAAAGATCCTAGTTTATTGTTTGAGTGGATCACTTTTCAATGAGTATGGGGGACTATTTTTCAATGAGTATATACAGCGTCACCACCCCCGTGGCTCTGCTGAAGGATTTCTGCAAAGTAGAACTGCAGCCGGGTGAAGAGAAACGCATCTCCTTCGCCATTCCTTGTTCGCGCCTGGGGCTTTGGAACCAAGCCATGAAGTACGCCACTGAACCGGGCGACTTCACCCTGATGATAGGCCGCTCAGTAGAAGATATCCGTTTACAAAAAAACATCACACTGCAATGAAAACAAAAAGTCTTATTCATATTTGCCTCCTTTTTGCGGTGCTCCACTGCACGAGTCTGCTCACACTCCAAGCGCAACCCATACAGAACCCCATCATCCCCGGTTTCCATCCCGACCCCTGCATCGTCAGGGTGCAAGGCGACTACTACATCGTGACCTCCACCTTCGAGTGGTTTCCGGGCATTCCCATCTACCACTCCACCGACTTGGAGCATTGGGAGCAGATAGGCAATGTGCTGACCTGCAAAAGCCAGCTCGACCTCACCGGCATCCCCGATGCCGAAGGCGTCTACGCCCCCTCCATCACGTGGTACGACGGGCTGTTTTACGTCACCTACACCATCGTGCACCCCGGCCTGCAATGGAGCAGCAAGGGCTATCCCAACTACATAGTCACGGCCACCAATCCCGCTGGGCCTTGGTCTGAGCCCACCTACATTAATTCCCTGGGCTTCGACCCTTCCCTGTTCATTGACGAAGACGGGAAAGGCTATGTCGTGGTACGCATCTTTGACCACCGCAAGGGGCATCCCTCTTCGCCGGGCATCGGCATCCACGAACTGGATATGAAGACACTGAAGCCCATCGGCCAGCCCCGCTTCATCTACTCCGGGTGGGGCAGGCAGTCTGCCGAAGGCCCCAAATTGCTGAAAAAAGACGGCTACTACTACCTGTTTACGGCAGAGGGTGGCACCGGCTATGGGCACTATGAGGCCGTGGCACGCTCGCGCAACATCTACGGGCCTTACGAAAGGGCGCCGCACATCTTCTACACGGCAAAAGACAACCCTGAGTGGCCCGTGCAGAAAGCCGGCCACGGCACCGTGTTCTCCACCCCCGACAGCGAGTGGTACACCACCCACTTGGCCTCGCGCCCGCTGACCAAGCAAGGCCATTGCCCCTTGGGGCGCGAAACCTACCTCCAGAAGGTGGAATGGAAAAACGGATGGCCTCAACTGGCAGGGGACTGCATCTTGCCCACGCCTGCTGTTGCCCGCCCTACACAAAGTAGCAACAGCACAACCCCGCGCCCCACAACGGCATTCGACGAATTCTCCGGCACAACCCTGGCCGACAAATACATCACCACAAGAGAGCCTTTACACCCCGACTGGATTAAACTGGAAGAAGGCAAGCTACACCTGCGGGGGCGCGAAGCCTTGGGCTGCCTGTACCGCCAAAGCCTGCTGGCACAGCGCGTCACGGCATTCAACCAGACGTTTGAAACCCGTCTGTCTTTCCGTCCCGTCCACTACCGCCAAAGCGCCGGCCTGTGTCTCTACTACAACACCACGCACTTCTATGCCCTGGGACTGACACACGACGAGCAGAAAGGCCTCGTGCTGGAACTGACAGGAACCGACAAAACCTACCTGGAGTACCTGCCCGAACGCATCCCTGTACCGACAGCGGACGTATGGATGAGGGCAGCCATTGACTACGGAAAATTGCAATTCTATTACTCGACAGACGGGAAGGAATGGACGCCCATCGGCCCCGTGCTCGACTTCGGCAAGCTGTCCGACGACTACACCGGAGGCTTTACCGGCGCCGTAGCCGGGCTCTTTGCCCAAGACGGCGTATACGAATCCACTTGGGCTGCTTTCGACTACTTCTCCTGCAAAGAAGAATAAACCCAAATCGGTCATTAGAGATTTGGGATAAAAAATAAAGCCGCACAAGGAGCTTCTGAAAAACACCTGTGCGGCTACGTCTACTTTATCTACCCGGAATCACTCTACATGCAGGGGCTGCATTTCTGAGAAGTATACCGTGCGAAGAGGAAGTGAATAGCTATCACCCGTCAATGTAATGGTGTCCGACAACCGGATATCCGCAGACGATGCACCCACTTTTATTTGGTAGTCGCCGCTGTCCACCGTCCATTTACCCGCATTATAATAGCCAAACTGCTGCGGCGACATCAGGAATTCCACAGTAGCCGTTTGCCCGGGTTCCAGATGCACCCGTCCGAAGCCTTGCAGACGGATGGGCTTCAGCGGCTGGGCTTCCGTAGTGGGCGATACATACAATTGCACAATCTCTTCTGAAGCATATTTGCCCAAATTTGAGACATCAAAAGAAATCCGGATAGCGTCACCGGAAGTGGCTACCGTTTTCTCAACCGCCAGATTGCTGTAGCTGTATTCATTGTAACTCAACCCGAAACCAAAGGGGTAAGCTATCCGCTTATCCGGCTCACAGGAATAATTGTAACAGATGTTTTCATTCAGTTCCACATTGGGATAGCTGACGCTCAACTTGCCGGAAGGACTGATATGGCCATACAGAATATCAGCCAGGGCATTTCCGCCTTCTTCACCCGGATACCAAGCTTGTATCACCGCTGCGCATTGTTCTGCCAAGTCTCCAATGACTTGTGCCCGCCCGCCAAAGATTATCAATACGACAGGCTTCCCGGTAGCAATCAGTTGCCTAACAAACTCTTCCTGCTTTCCCGGTAGTCTGAGGCTGCCCCGGTCGCGGTTTTCACCGCAAAGCAAGGTATTCTCGCCTACAGCCGCCACAATCACGTCGCTCTGCGCGGCCTGCTCAAGAGCTTTCTCCCGGTCGATTTCCTCACCCGTTTCAATACGCCGGTTCATGAAGTAACGTAATATCATGGCCCGTTCATCCCCACCGTCGGCAATGGTCGTTTCAGTCTTTTCCGTCCAGTCGCATCCCCGGGTATAGGCCAAGGTTGAGCCTTCGGGTAACTTGGCCTCCATTCCTTCCTTCAAAGACACTATCTTAGGACACTGGTCACTGGGGTTACGACGATGCCAGAACATCGACATGCCCTGATAAGTATAATCGCCCAGCATAGCCCACATGGTATTGGCATTAGGACCGGTAAGCGCTATTCTCTTCGGGGCGGACAAAGGCAGAATGCCGTCGTTCTTGAGCAACACTACCGACTGGGAGGCCAGGCGATAAGCCGTTTCCCGCTCTTCCGGCGTATCAAACGTAATGTTTCCCTTTTGATAAAGCACCGGTTGTTCATCCAGCAGGCCAAGGCGGGCTTTCAGCGTAAGCACACGCTTCACGGCCTTCTCAAATGTCTCCTGGCTGACAAGTCCTTTATCGATGGCTTCTTGCAGGTGCGGATAGTTGACGCCACTCTGAAACTCCACGTCATTGCCCGCATTGAGGGCAGCAGCCGCCTTGTGCAGGGCGTCTGTCTCCGAGTCTATTTGTCCGACGGAGCCATAGTCGCTCACCATTACGCCGTCAAACCCCAAGTAATCGCGTAAAATGCCTTGTTGCAGTTCGGCATTGGCTACCGCCTTGATGCCGTGGAAAGAATGATAGCCCGTCATCACCACTTTGCTCCCGGCAATACGTATCATTGCCTCGTGGGGCAGCAGGATTTCTTCCATCAGCTCCTTCTCCGGCGATTCGGCTCCGCCGCCATATCCTAGGAAGTGCTTGCTGCATGCGGCTATGCCTTGCTCCAATCCGCCGTCCTGCAAGCCTTTCACAAAAGCCGTGCCCATAGCGGCGGACAGGTAAGCATCTTCCCCATACGATTCTTCCAGGCGGTTGAAATAAGGGTTGCGCACCACGTCCACCATGGGCGACAAGGCAAGCATTCCGCCTATTTTGCGCATGTCACGAGCCGTCTGCCGGGTCTTTTCCATGGCCAGTTCGGGGTTGAACGAACAGGCCAGCCCTATCTGTTGCGGATAGACAGTGGCCCCGAGCGTGGCGATGCCCGAAATGACTTCTTCGTGAAACAAGGCCGGAATACCGTTGGGCGTATGCTCCATCAGCCAGGCCTGCACCTGCGCCACTTGGTTCCGCAAGCTGTCGGGAGAGATTTCCTGCGTACTTCCATATTGCGAAAAGTGCCCTACTCCGTTGGGAATCTTCTCTCGGCACTTCGCCGTATCCAGGCGCCCGGCATCGTCAAACAACTCGGTCACATACATGCCGTGAAGTTGGGCTATACGCTCGGACTGACTCATTTTGTCGTACAACGCATTGACTTTCTGCTCAACCTCTGCATTGGACAAAGGCTGCTCTTTAGCCTCCCATTGGAACTTGGCGGGAGCATCCTGGCACGACGTGCAACACAGTGCACCACCCATCATCATTGCACTCATTAATAATGATATTGACTTCATAAGATTATTCCTTCAAACTTTTTTTCAAGATATATACTGCAAAACTTTTGGCAGGCAGCTCTACATCCAGCCGTTGCCCGCCCACATTCAATGTATTTTCCACCGGCACAATCCTTTCCGGGTTTTCCAACGAATTATCCGCATCAAGGTCTTCACACGAGAGCATGACTACACGCCCTTCAGCCAACGCCTCGCGTTTCTTCAATCCGTCGAAGGCTATGCCCAGATGCTGTGCCTGGCCGCTCGTATTGGCCACCTTCACGATGTATTCTCCTTTATCCTTGTCGTACACCGCGCTGGCATAGAGTCCGTTCTGCCCTTTGGCGCCGGTGACGGCCTTGCCGTCCATGGTCAGGGGCAATACATGCGTGCCTTT
The DNA here is from genome assembly GCA_949288715.1 of uncultured Bacteroides sp. Taxonomy (GTDB): domain Bacteria; phylum Bacteroidota; class Bacteroidia; order Bacteroidales; family Bacteroidaceae; genus Bacteroides. Next base: position 4,813 of record CASELH010000017.1, read on the forward strand.
ATAAAGGCTGTAAAGCTGCTGCACATAGTAGCTGGCAGAGCCCACGGACCGCAGGTTGTCGAACCAAATGAGGTCGGGGCGCCATTGCCAGCCTTCCACATGAGCCAGTAAGGGGGCGTAGGTAGCCATGTGCACGATGTCGGCATTGCGTTCGAGTCCGGTCATGAAGGCGGCTTCTACCAGCGAGGCGTTGAAGTGGTTCCACTTCTTCCCCACCGCATGGCAGGCATACTCGCCGGCAAACACCTTCGGGCCTTTACGGTCGTACTTATCATAGCGCCCTGCTTGGGAAAGAAGCCAAGACTCCGGGCTGTAATAATGCTCGTCCACCAAGTCGACTTTCAGTTTTTTCATCTCTGTCCACAAGTAGTCGAACTCCGCCTTCATCCAGTCCGGCGAAGGCCCTGCCGAGCCTACAATCTGAATTTCAGGGTGAGCTTGGCGCAAGGCCTTGACGAAAGGCTTCAGCCGCTCCACATACTCAGGTCCCCATTGCTCATTGCCGATGCCTATGTACTTCATGCCAAAAGGTTCCGGATGCCCCATCTCTGCCCGCACTTTACCCCAAGGAGTAGAGGGGTCGCCGTTGGCAAACTCTATCAAGTCAATTGCATCCTGAATGTAGGGCTGCAAACTGTCCACCGGGACATGGGCTTTAGGGTCAGTATTTTGAAATTGGCAAGCCAAACCCACGCTCAAGATGGGCAGAGGCTCCGCCCCTATCTCCTCGGCAAACTGGAAGAACTCATAGTAGCCCAGTCCGTAGCTCTGATAGTAGTCGGGGAAAAAGCGGTAGGTAAAGGAATGCTGCCAGCGGTTGCCGTTCAACGGGCGGTTTTCCACCGGTCCAACGGAATTCTTCCATTGGTAGCGCGTCTCCAGGTCTGTGCCCTCCACGATGCAGCCTCCGGGAAAGCGAAGTACGCCGGGCTTCAAGTCGGCCAGCTTCTGCGCCAAGTCTTTGCGGAGACCGTTTTCATGCCCCATCCAGGTATCTGTGGGGAAGAGGGACACATGCTCCAAGTCTACCCCCTCGGGCGAGTCGAGGAAGATGCGCAAGCGCCCTTTGGCCTCCGTCTTGACAGGAGTCAGCACGGCGGTATATTTCGCCCAGCCGGAGCCCTTGATGTCGATGGTTTGTGTGGCAACGGCCTGCTCCTCACTCATGGTGTCGGGATCTATCAGCTCTACCTTTATCTTGGCAGACTGCCCAGAGGGAACACGTGCCCACACAGAAAACCGGTAACTCTCTCCCTGTCGGAAAGCCACCCCGAAGTAGCCCTCATTCTCCAGTCCCGTGCGCCTTTCCTTGTGGCCGGGATTCTCCAGGCGGACGTAATGCGGGTTGCGTTCAAACGGCCCGTCATCGCGCACCGACACATTGCCGAAGGCACTCCATCCCATCAATCGTTGTGGAAATTCAAAAGAGCGGTTCTTCACCATCTCAGCATAAAGCCCACCGTCGGCCGCATAGTTGATGTCCTCAAAAAACAGTCCGTACATGGTAGGCTGAATCTGTGCGCCCGGCTTGTCGGCGCGCACCACCAATTCATTAGTCTCAGTTGTCCATGCAGTAGCCAAAGCCGCTAATGTCAATAAAAAAGCATTCATTTAATTGATTTCAGTTTTTAAAACTCTTATAATTTCACCTTTGCAATGGAAATAATGATGCCAAAATAAGGCATTATTTTGAAAAACGGAAATAAAAAAACAAAAAAATCATCTAAGAGCCTGCCACTTAAAGCGTCTCACCTCCATTTCCATAAAATTTCATTTTGGCTTCATAGTATTCCAGTTGTGCTTCGCCGTTCTTCGACTTGGGGCCGATGCCTTTCTTCTTGGCATCGAGTACGGCGTCGAGGCGTTGCTGGTCGGTCAGCTGGTCAGTATCCCATTCAGCTTGGAAGATGGGCTTCGCGTCGGCCACACCGGTCTGCTTCAGGGAGTCCATCTTGGCGGCAAGCATGCGCACGATTTCCGGGTGCTTGTCCTTGAGGTTCACCTGTTCGCCGATGTCTTCGCGCAGGTTGATGAGCAGGGTGTCGTGGGCAGGAACGTCCGTCTGCCAGTAGTTGCCTTTCTTGAGGGGTTCGGGCAGCTTCAGCTTCCAGTCGCCCGAGCGGTAGGCTTCCAGTTTCATGGCGGTGATGTAGGCAAAGTCCTGATTGGCGCGATGGCCGGTGTTCAGCAGCACGGGCAGGATGTTTTGCCCGTCGATGGGGCGGTCGGTGGGAATCTTGCCGCCGGTCAGCGTGGCAAAGGTGACGAACCAGTCGCCCATGAAAGCTACGCTCTCTTCTACCTGTCCGGGCTTGATGTGGCCTTTCCAGCGGACAATCATGGGTACGCGCTGCCCGCCGTCCCAGGTAGTTCCCTTGCCGCGGTAGAGGGGCAGGGCACAGCCGGCGTTAGGCCCTTCGGAGAGCCAGGGGCCGTTGTCGCTGGAGAAGGCGATGATGGTGTTCTCGTCCAGGCCGAGCTCTTCCACTTTCTTGAGGATTTCGCCTACGCCCCAGTCCAGTTCCATGATGACATCGCCATACAGGCCGTTTTTGGACTTGCCCTTGAAGCGTGGGGATGCGGCGATGGGCACGTGGGGCATGTGGTAGGCCACGTAGCAGAAGAAGGTTTCCCCTGCCCGGCTTTTACGCTCTATGTAGTCCAGCGCCTTGTTGGTGATGGTGATGGTAGCGGAGTCCTTGCAGGCAGGGGTGTCTTGCCAGGTGTCGCCGTCCACGTAGTGGAAAGGCGGGTTGTCGATGGAGCTGACCGTGCCGAAGAACTCGTCGAAGCCCTGGCGTTTGGGCAGGTACTGGTAGTCGGTGCCCAGGTGCCACTTGCCGAAGAGAGCGGTGCCGTAGCCCTCGGCGCGCAGCATTTCGGCCATGGTGACTTCTTCGGGGCTCATGCCCGTGAAGCTGTGGGGGAAGAACACGTGGCGGATGCCCATACGCGAGGGATAGCGTCCTGTCATGAGGCACGCACGTGAGGGGGTGGATACCGGCGCGCCGGAGTAGAAGTCGGTGAAGCGCATCCCCTCTTCGGCCATGCGGTCGAGGTTGGGGGGTTCGTTTACCGTGGAGCCATAGCAGGCGAGGTCGGAGTAACCCATGTCGTCTGCATAAATAAAGATGATGTTGGGCTTTTCGTGTTGTTGCGCCAACGCGGGGACGGCTGTCATAGCCAGGCAACCGCCCGCCATCAGGTTTCTGAATACGTTCATATGAAATTTTAGATAAAAAAAGGAAAAAGCCCTTGGGCGGCAAATACCGGCCCAAGGGCCTTTGTTATCCCTCAAACCTTAAATAATATTCAATCTTTATCCTCTTTCAAACCAACTCAATCTACCGCCTGGAAGCTCCAGAAGGTGGCGGCGCCGGCATTCCCGGGGTCTTGCACGGCCAACGTGAGGCTGCCATCCTGACTTACCACAATGTCGTAGGCAAAGGCCTCGGCCCCGGGCGTGTAGGTCACAGCGCTGAACGTGTAGCCATACAGCACGGAGACATCCTGCGTGTAGAGCTTGCCGATGGACCAGCCGTCCACGCCTTCCTCAAGGTTGAACGACCAGGTGCCCTTGCGGCCGCTGCTCAGCTCCAGCTCGCCGGTAATCTTGAAGGTCATGGTGCCCGTCAGTTCCTCGCCACGGCCCAGTGCCCCGGCCAGTGCGCTCAGCGTGGCTGAGTCGAAGGCAAACCACGATGGCGTCGTATCGCTGCCATAGCCGCCCAGGCCGTACATGGGCACCGGAGGAGCCACCCACGTCCAGGTGCGCTCGCCCGATTCGCCGGTAAGGTTCACCAGGAAGTCAGGCTTATAGGTATAGGTCTGCACCTCGATGGGGTCAAACGTATGCTCCACTACCGTGCCATCGGCCTTCGTAAAGGTGGCGGAAAGCGGCATTTCGCCCAGGTTGAACACGTAGAGCGTAGCCACGTTCTTGTCCGAGGTCTCGCCGGCAAAGTTCCACTCCGTCAGCACGGGGTTGGGGTTACGCAGGGTCACGCGGTTGCCGTTCAGCCCGTTGGCATCCCGTTCCACAATCACTTCTATCTTGTCCACGTCCAGCTCCGTGCCAAAGCCCGTGGCTCCGCCTTCCTGGCCGATGCACAGGCGGGTAGCAAGCTCGGCAGGCACTTGCGTAATGGCGTCTACCTGCACCTGCAAGGTGGTCTCCACATAGTTGCCCGTAGAGGGGTTGAAGCCACGGAACTTCACCTCATTGGCCCCCAGCCTGGAGGCTATCAACGTATCGTATGCGCTGGTAGACACCTCTGCCGTCGAGGCCAGTTGCTCCAACGTCCACTCCGACAACACCGCCGAGCGGTTTTCCACCACAATCTTGTTGCTGTTCACGCCGTTCTCCACCACGGGGGTCGCCGTAATCTTCAGCTGGTCGGCTGCAATGTCCGCCAAGCCGTGCGTATCGTCATCTTCAATAGGGCTGCAAGCACCCAGCAAGGCCAGTGCGCCCAAAGTCATGTATTTTATGAGTTTCATGTTTCTTTAGAATTAATAGTTATTCAAAATCCCAATTAGCATAGCGGGCATCCGTGCCATCCCAACCTTTGTTTTGTACCAGTACGCCGTTCGACAGCTGTATCTGTGCCAAGGGGATGGGGAAGAAACCGTCCGTAGCCTCATAGCGCGCGGCATAACGCCCGTCGCGCATCACCACGTCGCGGCCCACGTTGTTCATCGCCGCACCATTCTGCGCAGACAAGGCTTCCGGAGCAATGTGCCAGCGGCGGATGTCCATCCAACGCACGCCCTCAAAGCAGAGTTCATGGCGGCGCTCACGTTGCAAAGCCTCCAGGCTATAGCCCACGGCAGGCAGGCCTGCACGTTGGCGCACGCGGTTCATGCCTGTGGCATCGCCCGTCAGCTCGCTGTGCATCAACAGCACGTCGGCAAAGCGGATGATAATCAGGTCTTGGAAGTGAGCACCCCAGTTGGTGATGCCATAGTTGTTGGCCACGTCAAAGTCGGGGTCTGCTGCCCAGAATATGCTGTTGGCCCATGTGCCTTGACGCTCAAAGGCTTCGTATGCCAGCACCGGCATCATCTTCTTGCAGCGCAAGCCTGTATCTTCCCATTGCCCGGTCATATCGCCGGTAGGCCATATCGACATGTCGTATTCATCCTCCATGCGCAATATGGAAGCCGAACGCCGCAAGTCATTAGGCTCACTGGCTTCCCATTCTTCCCAAAGGTTGGGAGCCACGGTTCCCCAGCCATTGCCCATGCCGAAAGGGAATGTATTTTCATCAAGGGTCACATTCAGGAAACCAAAAAATGGCACATAGAAGTTGCTATACCCCTGCTGGTTTTCATACGTATAGCCGCTGAAGTTACAATACTTGATGGCAAACACCTCTTCCTTGTTGCTATTGCCTGCCCAAAGCAGCGGTTGTCCGTCCATGCCGGTCACGCCCTTCGTGTAGTCGTAGTCGTCTACCGTGTACTCGTTGGTGTAAGCCCACAAGTTGCGGAAGTCGCCCACCAGGTCGTGTCCCGAGTTATTGATGCAGTCTTCCAGCCAAGAAACAACTTCTGCTTTCGCTACAGTCCCTCCGTCGGCCAGCGGCAAGCTTTCCTGCTGATAGAAGCCCGTGTAGAACAAGAACACGCGTGCCATCAATGCCTCGGCAGCCCACTTGGTGGCGTGTCCGCCTTCTACATAGGCATCATAGCGCTTGCTGCTCATCAACTCGATGCCAGCCTTCAGGTCGGAAGCTATCTGCCCGTACAGCACGCCGGCTTCAGCCCTCGGCTGGTTCACCTCTTGCGTAGTAGAGGTTATCAAGGGTACCGGCCCGAACAATACGGCCAGTTGGTAATAGTAGTAAGCCCGCATAAAGTAGGCCTCGCCCAGCATCTGGTTGAAGCGTTCGGTGTCTTCCACACCTTCCTGCATGCCCAGCAAGCCTTCTATGGCTGTGTTGGCATTGAAGATGCCCTTGTAATGCATTTGCCACACGAAGTCAAAATCGGTATCGCTAAATAGCATCATGTGGTCCATCGCCTGGTTAGAACCCACACCACTTCCTCCACCGAAACAATCATCGCCTGCAAACTCCGAAGTCATGTAAAAAGAAGACTCAGGCTTCCACGACATGTGATTCAAGTTGGCATAAACGCTGGTCAACAGCATCTCGGCATCCTCAAAGGTGGCCGGATAGTTGGCCGTGTTGGACTGCGTGTAGTTTTCCGTGTCCAACATGTCTTCGCAGCCGCCCAAAGCCAGCGTAGCCAATGCGGCTGCCATATAGATGTATTTTTTCATTTTCATATTCGTAGTCTATAACAAGATTAATATTTAAGATTAACACCCACCAGGAAGGTGCGGGCAGCCGGATAAGAACCTATGTCGATGCCCGATACCCAAGCGTTGCTGCTGTTCGTCGTATAATCTCCGCCACCATAGCCTACTTCGGGGTCCATGCCCGGATACTTGGTGAACGTGAAGAGATTCTGTGCCGACACATAGAGCCGTGCCTGCTGCAAAGGCATGCGGGGGAACAGTTTCTTGAAGTCGTAGCCCAACGTCACGTTCTGAATCTTCAGGTAGCTGCCGTTCTCAATGTCGATGTCGCTCACTGTACCGGTAAGCGTGGCACTGGTTGCCCGGCGGGGGAAGCGGTCGGATGTCCCTTCACCACGCCAGTGGTCCAAAGCATCTGTGGTATTGCCACGATAACCATAGAACAGCTGCTGCCCGAAAGCGCCCTGCGTAGTTACCGACAAGTCAAAGCCTTTGTAAGCCATGTTGAAGCTGAAGCCCAGACGGTAATCGGGGTTCGGGTCACCAATCATCGTCTTATCTTCCTCGTTAATCTTGCCGTCATGGTTGCGGTCCACATACTTCAAGTCGCCCGGCTGCGGATTGCTTTGCGCAAAGCCGTCGCCCGTGGCGCGCCAAGCGTCTATTTCTGCCTGGTTTTGGAACACGCCTGCCGTCTCATAACCATAGAAGTAGCCGATGGGATAGCCCACCTGAGCACGATAGAATTCGTTCAACGGTCGCCCCATACCCAGCGCATTGGTCTCGCCATGGATGATGCCCTCTTGGTTGGCAATGCGGGTCACCTCGTTCTTGTTGTACGACAAGTTCAGATTTATGCCGTAGCGGAAGTCTTTGCCTACCTGGTCGTTCCAATTCAAGGCAATTTCAAAACCTTGGTTGCGCACGTCGCCACCGTTGATGAAAGGCGCATTCGTACCTGCTGTATCCAGGATGGGCGCCTGCACCAACCAGTCCTTGGTGTTCTTGATGTAGTAGTCGAAAGCAAAGCCCAGGCGGCTGTTGAAGAAGCGTGCGTCGATACCAAAGTCAAACTGCTCGGAAGTCTCCCACGTCACGTCCTCATTGGCTAGCGTCGTCACGTAGGCACCCGGATTCTTCTCACCTGTAGTGTTCACAATGGTCGGCCCGAAGTTGTACACGTGGCTCTGGTCAAAAGCTACCGGAGAGATGTACTGGAAGTTGTCGATAGACTGATTACCATTCCGTCCCCAGCTGGCGCGAATTTTCAGGAAGTCGAGCCAGTTACGCGTATTCTCCATGAACTTCTCACTGGTCACTACCCAACCCACGGAAGCCGAGGGGAAGTAACCCCAGCGATGGCCGCGCGCAAAGTTGCTCGAGCCATCGGCACGCAGGATAAAGGTGGCCATATACTTCTCGTTGTAGTTGTAGTTGACACGCCCGAAGAACGAGGCCAATGCCCACTCCGGCCACGGGCTGCCCTCCAATCGGGGACTTCCCAACACATTGCTGGCATTGTCTAACCAAGCATAGTCAAAATCCCCGTTCAAGATAGGCAACTGCGAACCGTCGATCACGGAATTCTGTGCCAACAACTCCTCTCCGATAGCCGTCTTTTCAAACGACTGGCCCAGCAAGACATCCAGTTTATGTCCGTTCATCTCCGGCAAGATGTAGGAAACAGTGTTCTCCCACGAAATCTCATGCCCCAGCGAAGCATCCTGGTGCACGATGTAAGAATCGCTACCCGTATTGATACTTGCCCGGTAGGGCACCGTCAGGCTGCGGTAACTGCTGTTAGTCATTCGGTAGCTGAAAGCTCCACGGTATTTCAAGTTTTTGATAGGCTCCACTTCCAGGTAAGCCGTGGCGTTCAACCCGTAGTTGCGACTCAAGTTATTGCCGTGGTCATTAATCATCTGCAGCAACGGATTGGCCATCTCTGCATTGTACACCCAGCCGTCGGCTTCCTTGTCGGCTTGCGTGTATAGGCCTCCCTCTGCATTATACATGGGTAAGAAGGGCACTGCACTGATGGCATTCGTCACGTCGTTATACGTAGCCCCTTGGGCAGCAATGCCGCTCCGGTCGCTGTAGTAGAAGGTCAGGTTCTCGCCCACTTTAATGATATCGCGGTCTTTCCCCTTCAGGATGACGTGGCTGGAGTTCAGGCGCGCCGTGTAGCGCGTGTATTCCGGTGTCACAGGCTTACCCAAAATACCGTCCTGCGAAGTAAAGGAGAAGCCTGCCGAGAACTTGGACATCTCGTTGCCGCCGGCAATATTCACGGCATGGTTCTGCGTCAAGGCGTTCTTTTCGCGCATGGCCTCCAAAAAGTTGGAGCCTTGCCAACCGTCCTGTAACATACCCCACACGCGGCTACCCAAGCGTTCTTCCCAACTGGGCATAGGTGTCCCGTCGTTGAAGGCTTGTTCATCAATCAGCCTCATGCTCTGCTGTGCCGTCAGCAGCGCGGGCATCTTGTACACATTCTGCCAGCCCACGTAGCCGTCATAGGTCACCTGCATCTTGCCTTCCTTGCCTTGCTTGGTGGTGACCAAGATAACGCCGTTGGCAGCACGCGACCCGTAGATGGCTGCCGAGGCGGCATCCTTCAGCACGTCGATGCTCTCAATGTCGGCAGGGTTCAGCGTATTGATGTCGCCGCCTGCCACACCGTCTATCACATACAGCGGCTCCGAATCGCCAATGGTGCCCAAGCCACGGATGTTCACCTTGAAGCCCTCGCCCGGCATGCCGCTCGACGAGGTGATGTTTACACCCGGTGTCTGGCTTTGCAACGCACCCAAGGCGCTGGTAGTGTTCAGCTTGGCCACGTCGTCGCCTTTCACCTGCACCGTAGCGCCCGTCACCAGTTTCTTCTTCTGCACGCCGTAGCCCACAACCACTACTTCGTCCAGCATTTCATTGTCTTCCTCCAGCACGATGTTGAAATCGGTCTGGTTGCCCACCTCGATGACTTGCGTCACGTAACCGATAAACGAAATCTCCAACTTGCTTCCCGGCTGTACTTCCAACGAGAAGTGCCCGTCGATGTCCGTAATCACACCATTGGTCGTGCCTTGTTCCAACACATTGGCGCCGATTACCGGCCCCATGGCATCGACCACTGTTCCTGTCACTTTCTTGGCCTGCTGCACAGCCTCCACGCCACTCACCGAAGCGGCAAACGCCTGCGGTGTCCAGCCCGTCCAGGCCGTAGCCCCGCAAAGGGCAGCAAGCAGCACTGTCTTTCTTACGTTCATAGTATTCCTTTTTTAAGTTGATAATAAGTAATTAGTCTCTATTTCTTTTCTACCCGCTTCAGTTCAGAGGTGAATGCCTGCCCATCTACCTTGATGGTAATCTTCACCACTCCTTCTTCATCGGCGGCAATCTCAGTCTCGGTTGCCAGCCCTGCATAAGAAGAGGTAAAGAACAGCGCCCCGTTGTCTCGCCTGTTCAGCTTATAGCGGTCGCCATACTGGCTCAGCCACCAGCCGTCTTTGTCCTTTTCAATGACAATCTCTCCTTGCACCGGATAATTCATTACCAGCACATCCATGTACCAGGTGCCCTCCAGTGACACCGGCCCGGCGCACACCGTTTCCATAGTCACGGCATCCGCTTCACCGGCCCAAGCATATCCGCCGCCCAAAGCCAGGCAGCAGCATGCAGCCAAAAATGTTTTTCTAAGATTCATTGCGTTTGTTTTAAGGGTTATATGTCTATTCATCGTTTTTCATTGGCTTGTTTCAAACATGGTATTCCGGTGAATGGTCTTTCATGGCCACTATTCAACGGACAAATGTTCTGCTGCAAAATTATCCGTTACCCGCGCTCACAAGGCCTGCCAGTAAAAAGGATTAGTAGAAAAACAAAAATTGCAACGCACTATAAAATAGCACATTGCAATTTTAGTGGAGACAAAAAATAGTAGGGAAAACAGGCTGATTAAGAAAAGAGAAATGGGAATTTAGCGCGCGTAAGCGCGCTTTAATGAAGAATTAAGAATGAAGAATGATGAATTCTCAGGGATGCAGATGCAATGATAGCTGAATTCCCCTCCTCCTGGGAGGAGGGGTGGCACGAAGTGACGGGGTGGTAGATTGTTATCACATCTTATTTTCAATAGGTTATATTCTACCTACCACCTCCCCCTTCGGGTACTCCTCCTCCCAGGAGGAGGAGAATTCAGTTACTTTCCTAATTCTTCATTCTTAGTTCTTCATTCCGGGGCTGCGCCCCGATAAATTATTATTTCCTCTCCCCCACGCGCCCCAGCCTCGTCACCCGCTCCTTAAACTCCTTCAAGGGGATGGCCAGGCGGCCATACATCAGGCGGCGGCTGTTGTACACGCTCTGCGTGGAGCAGTGCAGGAATTCGGCAATCTTGTTGGCATCCGTGAAGCCCAGGCTCATCAGGGCCACGATGCGCAAGTCGGTGTTCAGGTGGGCTTCGTCTTTCAGCTCAATCTGCTTGTCGGGCAGGAGCAGCGCGTTCAGGTCTGCCACAAAGGTGGGGAAAAGGAAGAGGAACACCTCGTCGAACGTGCGGTAGAAGCCCTTCAGTTCGCCCTGCATCATGGTGTCCGAGGTGAGGAAGTGGTCCAAGTCCTTCAGCTGCCCGGTCTTCAGCTTGCGGCTCACCGTCTTGCGGAACTCGTCGAGCTTATTCATATAGTCCGCACAGATGGAGAAGGCGTAGCCTATGTACTCTTCCTTCACCACGTTAGCCTGCTGCAGCAGCGCGTTGGTCCGGCTGAGCCGCTCGTTCAGCGTGGCTTGCTCGCGGTTGGACTGCTGCAGTTCCTCGTTCATGCGCCGCTGCTCGGCGTGCAGTTGCTCCTTCTCCACAAGGCTCGTCTGCAAGGCGGCATTGGCCTCTTTCAATTGCCTTCCCCTCAGTCGCAGCTTCCGTACCTGCCGGTAGATGTAGAAGAAAGCCCCCAACAATCCTATCAGCAACACGCTGATGGCCGACAGCGAACCGTTGATGAGCACCTCGTGCCGCTGCTCGCGTGCCAGATACTGCTTGCGGATGTCTTCCTGCAACCGGGCTATGCGCACTATGTACGCCCTGTTTTTGAACGAATAAATATTGCTTGAACAGTAATTGATATAGGTGTACGCCCGGCTCAAGTCGCCCCGCAACAGCAGCACCTCGCTCAATTCCTGAATGCTCTCGGAGGCATAATTGCGGCTGCCGCTCTGCACATAGGCTATGGACGAGCGCACCAGGTAGTAGATGTAGTCTTCCTGCTCGCCGTCCTCGCGGCACATGGCAGATAGGTTGTAGGCACTTATCGCGTCCTCCGACGTGTTCAACGGGGAATGGTCCACCCGCTCCCTCAGCAGCTGCTTGATGTCGGCATAATCGTGCGCGTCAAAGCTGTCCCAGGCCTTGATGTTTAAAAATTGGGGGTCATTAGGATCCATATACAACAACACCGAGTCGCGGTACACCAATGCCCGATTGAAATAACGGCTCCGCTCCTCAGTCCCCATATCCTCTATGTAGATGGAATAGGCATGATTCAGACTCATCGTCCGCGCATAGTAATAAGGCAAAATCCGCTTGGGCAAAGCCTTCTTGTCAATGCTTCGCAGCACATGCTCCGCCTCGTTCAGCTGCCCCGTCTGTATCAGCACCATGGCCCGTTCTATGTGCCACCGTTGCACGTCCTCCGGCTTGCCCATCCGTGCGGCCAGGTCGATGTTCTGCTCCACATAGTAGCCCGCCGAGTCGGCGTCAAACTCCAGGTATTCGCGATAAAGGTCCTTGTTTATCCAGTAGCGTTCCTCGTCCTGCACGGCGCGAGCCAGTTTTTCGCGCAGCTGCGCTATGGCATGCTCCTTGCGCGTCACCCACTCCTCGTTGCGGGCCAGGGCTTCGTCCAGCCGCTCCAGTTCTTTTTCATAACGGGGAGCCTGGCGGCAACCTATCAAGACAAGGCAGATAAAGGCACACATGCCCAACACACGTATATTCATGATATATGCATTAAAGGTTCATCCAAGACGCAAATATAAGACAGTTTTTCTTCCCGCAAAAATTTCACGGCCGCATTTTCTGTTCCATCAGACGGATAAACGCCGCAAAATCGCCTTCCAACCCGCAGCCAAAGCAGTAATCATATTTTACAAACAAGAAACTATGGAAAATACAGATTTTCCCGGCAAACCGTCTGAAAGTCAACAACAAGCTACTCATACACAAGATATTAAGTCCAGAAATTCACTCAAACCGGTTTTCCGACGTACCTCCTTCGTACCAAAGTCGTACCATGTTCGTTCCATGTTCGCTCTCTTAGGACCGAACAAGGAGCGAAGGTGGAACGAGGTTGATATAAGAAAAATATGTACAAATTAAGAGTCGGAGAGCAATGCCGTCCCCACAAGGCACGCAGTAGGGAGATGCTTCACTGACGTTCAGCATGACTGCATGATAAGGCATCGATGCTTTTCGGACAGTCTCCCCCGCTCAGCAAGGCGGAAGACATTGATGCCCGGCATGGGGAAAAACTACTAAAACGCGAAACAGATGAAGATATATCACATTGTCACACAGCACAATGCAGATTCTACAAATCTACTAATCCCCCTTAACAAGAGGTGGCAGGAAGCTATTTATGGACTACATTTGCCTTGGGCTAAGGGAATGGCCCGCAGAAAAACAACAATCAATTTCAATCATATCAAAACAATTAATGTCATGAAACGATTCACTACTTTTGCCTGGGTGGCGGCCCTCATGCTACTGGCCACCGCCTGCTCAAAGAAAGTCTCCCTTGAGGGGACATGGTACGGGAAGCAGTACAACAGCCTGCTGACCGTGACGTTCAACCCCGACTCCACGCTCAATATACAGAGCGAGGCCTCGTCGAACGTATCGATGCAAGCCCGGTACACGCTGAACCAGGCCACCACGCCCATGCAGATAGACCTGACGCGCATAAGCAACGGCATGCCGGCGGCAGGCATCGCGCGCATCAACCCCGACGGGACGTTGGAACTGTGCATAGACTTTGGCGCCATGGGCGCCCCCAAACGCCCGGCCGACTTTGACAGCACGCCAGCCTCGATGACTACCCAATACTACAAGCTGACGCGCGATAAGCAGAGCGTAATGTCCGACATCGCCCCCAAGGTGAAAGCGCCGGCCGAAGCCCAACTGGCCTTTGAGCGCAACAAGCGCCTGGGCTCGGGCATCAACCTCAACGCCGTGGTCGACGGCAACCTGCACCCGGGCTATGAGCGCGACGCGCCGCTGCCGGACTCGGAGATAAAGTCGATAGCCGACGTGGGCTTCCAAAGCATACGGCTCAACGTGTGCTGGTCTAAGCATGCCGCTACCGAGAAACCTTATACCATAGACCCGGCCTTCTTCAAAAAGGTGGACCACATTGTGAACGAGTGCCTGAAAAACGGCATGGCCGTGTCTATCGACGTGCACTATTACCCCTACATCAACATGGATGAAGCGGACGAAAACGTGTCTTATGAAGAGAACTTCGAGCGGCTGTACTGCCTGTGGGAGCAACTGGCCGAACACTACAAGAACTATCCGCCCGAGGTGTACTTTGACCTGCTGAACGAACCTAACCTACGCCTGGGCGCCGAGAAGTGGAATGAAGTGGTGGCCAAGTTGGTGAAGATAATCCGCAAAACCAACCCCGACCGCACGCTGCTGGTGCTGACGCCCAACTTGGGCCAACACTGGACGCTGAACCAGCTGGAGCTGCCGGCAGACGACTGGAACATCATCGTGCAGTTCCACTACTATCTGCCCCACCTCTTCACGCACAACGGACTGGCCTATGCCATGGCCGAAAACAGCCAGCAAGCCGTGTGGATGGGCACCGACGAGGAGAAGGCCCCCATCTTGTATGATTTCGACTTCATCCAGCGTTGGAGCGAGGCGCACGGCCGCCCCGTCAACATGGGCGAGTATGGCACGGTAAACACGGTGAACAAGGCATCGCGCGCCCGCTACCTGGGCTTCGTGCACGGCGAGGCCGTGAAGCGCGGCTTCAGCTCGCACCTGTGGGGCTACCGTGAAATATTCCAGATACGCGACGAGAAGACCGGCGTGTGGGAGCAGGAGATACTTGATGCGCTGGATTTGAACGGGAAGAAGAAATAAGTGGGAATTTAGCGCGCGCAAGCGCGCTTTAATGAAGAATTAAGAATGATGAATGAAGAATTAGCGATGTAACAGAATTCTCCTCCTCCTGGGAGGAGGAGTACCCGAAGGGGGAGGTGGTAGGGTAACCTTTTATAAAACAAGTGATTATTCACTACCACCCCGTCACTTCGTGCCACCCCTCCTCCCCGGAGGAGGGGAATCAAGTTACCGCTGCCCATTATATCATCTGTAAATTCTTCATTCTTAGTTCTTCATTCTTCATTTCGGGGCTTCGCCCCGATAAATTATCATTTAACAACACCAACATTATGAAAAAACATTGGTTATACACCCTTTCGCTGGCCACCGTCATGGGGCTGAGCAGCTTCACCGGCCAGGCGGAAGACAAAGACATGGACAAGTTTGTAGACAACTTGCTGGAACAAATGACCCTGGATGAAAAAATAGGGCAGCTCAACCTGACCATCTGCTCGGAATTCGTGTCGGGACAGATAAACGACAACACCACCGCCGTGCACGAAGCCTTGAAGCGCGGCGAGCTGGGCGGACTGTTTGGCTTCAAGGACGCGGCCCGCATCCGTGAACTGCAACAGATGGCGGTGGAGAACAGCCGCCTGCACATTCCCTTGATATTCGGGTATGACGTGGTGCATGGCTTCGACGTCACCTTCCCCATTCCCCTGGCACTGGCTTCTTCGTGGAACATGGAGCTGATAGAAGGCATGGCGCGCACGTCGGCCAAGGAGGCCAGCAGCGACGGCGTATGCTGGACGTATGCTCCCATGGTGGACATCTCGCACGATGCCCGCTGGGGACGCGTGGCCGAGAGCGCGGGCGAAGACCCCTACCTGGGCAGTGAAATAGCCAAAGCATACGTGCGCGGCTTCCAAGGCAACAACGACCTGACGCAGGACGACAACATCATGGCGTGCGTGAAGCACTACGCCCTTTACGGCGCCGTAGAAGCCGGGCGCGACTACAACACGGTGGACATGAGCCGCCAGCGCGCGTTCAATGAGTACATGATGCCCTACAAGGCTGCGTGCGATGCCGGCGCGGGCAGCTTCATGGTGTCGTTCAATGAATTTGAGGGCATTCCTGCCACGGCAAACAAGTACCTGATAGACGACGTGCTGCGTAAGCAGTGGGGCTTTGACGGCTTTGTGGTGACCGACTACACAGGCATCATGGAGATGGTGGCCCACGGCATAGGCGACGAGGAGGAAGTGAGTGTGCGTGCCCTGAAAGCCGGCGTGGACATGGACATGATGAGCGAATACTACGTGAAGTATCTGAAGAAGGCGTATGAAGAAGGCCGCGTCAGCATGGATGACATCGATACAGCCTGCCGCCGAGTATTGGAGGCCAAGTACAAACTGGGCCTGTTTGAAGACCCCTACAAGTATTGCGACCCCGAACGCGCCGCCCGCACGCTGGGAGCCGATGCCCACGTAAAGCAAGCCCGCGAGATGGCACAGGAATGCCAGGTGTTGCTGAAGAACGAAAACAATCTGCTCCCCCTGAAACGGGGCAGCCGCATAGCCGTCATTGGCCCCATGGCCAACAACAGTTGGGACATGGTGGGCAGCTGGAGCGGCAGCTCGAAGAAGGTGCAGCCGGTATCGCTCTACGACGGACTGAAAGCCGCCATGGGCCCGGAAGGCAGCGTGACATGGGCCGAAGGAAGCTGGCTGGTGGACGATGAATTGCTGGAATACAAACTTTGCAACAACTTTGTGGGCGCCCTGGGCGAGGGACGCAAGAAAGACGTACACACCCGCACGGAGGCCGACCTGCTTCAGGAAGCCCTGACGGTAGCCAAGGATGCCGATGTCATCATTGCCGCCCTGGGTGAGAACTTGAACATGAACGGAGAAGGCGCCTCGCGTGCCAACCCCACGATTCCCGCTCCCCAGCAACGCTTGCTCAAGGCATTGCTTGAAACGGGCAAACCGGTCGTGCTGGTGGTATTCACCGGCCGCCCGCTCATACTGACGTGGGAAACAGAGCATGTGCCCGCCATACTGAACTCGTGGTTTCTCGGCGTACAGGCAGGCCCCGCCATTGCCGACGTGCTGCTGGGCGACGTAAACCCCAGCGCCAAGCTCACCATGACCTTCCCCCGCAGCGTGGGCCAGTTGCCCATGAGCTACAACCACAAGAATACCGGCCGTCCGTCCGAGCCCGATGACGCGCACTTCATACGCTTCCGCAGCAACTACATGGACGAGGTCAATGCGCCGCTCTATCCCTTTGGCTACGGGTTGAGCTACACCACCTACGAGTATGGCGACGTGCAGCTCTCCGCCACCACCATGGATGCCGACGGGCACCTCACCGCATCGGTCACCGTGAAGAACACGGGCAGCCGCAAGGGCAAGGAAACGGTGCAAATGTACATACACGACGAATACAGCACCAGCACCCGCCCCGTAAAGGAACTGAAAGGCTTCCGCCAGATAGAACTTGAGCCGGGCGAATCGCAAGTGGTGACTTTCGACATCACCCCCGAAACGCTAAAATACTACAACCATGACCTGGAGTACGTGTGCGAGCCTGGCAACTTCGACGTGATGATTGGCCCCAACAGCCGCGACCTAAAGCAAGCAAGGTTCATGCTGAAGTAAGCTCTATATACTACCTTTGCCATCTCTTTGCAAAAGAAAGAGGATGAGAGTGTGTCGAAATGCTGTTTAGTACGGATTCCCCTCCTCCCGGGAGGAGGGGTGGCACGAAGTGACGGGGTGGTAGGTTATGATAATACCTTATTCTTAATATGTTATATTCTACCTACCACCTCCCCCTTCGGGTACTCCTCCTCCCAGGAGGAGGAGAATTCAGTTACCGCCGCATTTTGACACATCCCCAACCCCTCGCCCAAACATTAAGAACCCTTATCCCAACAGAAGAAACATGAAACGCATTATCTATACCCTGCTGTGCGGCTTATGCCTCGCCCTGAACGGAGCGCAGGCGCAAGTAGCCAACCCTGCCCTTCCCCACCTGGACAAGAGGAATGGCACAACGCAACTCATAGTAGACGGGAAGCCCTTCCTCATGCTGGCCGGAGAGCTGCACAACTCATCGACCGGCAGCGCGCACTACATGGCACCCATTTGGCAACGGATGGCGGCCAAGAACCTGAACACCGTGCTGGCCGTAGTCAGCTGGGAACTCATAGAGCCCGTGGAGGGGCAATTCGACTTCACACAGGTAGACAACATCATAAACGGTGCACGCACCGCCGGGCTCAAGGTAGGCATCCTGTGGTTCGGAAGCTGGAAGAACGGTGTATCCACCTATGTCCCTGCGTGGGTGAAGCAAGACACACGGCGCTTCCCGCTGGCCTGCTTCAGTGACGGGCAGAAGATGAACACCCTCTCCACCTTGGGCACGGAGACGATGAAAGCCGATGCCCGTGCCTTCTCCGCCCTGATGGCCCACCTGAGGGAGACGGATACCGACCACACCGTCATCCTGGTGCAGGTGGAAAACGAAATGGGCGCCCTCGACTCTGCCTCCACCTTTGCCGGAAAGCCCAACCGCTCCATGCGCGACTATTCCCCGCTGGCCAACCGTACCTTCGAGGGGCAGGTGCCCGAGGCGTTGACCGGCTATCTGGCCAAGTACCGCAAGGCCTTGCACCCCGCCATCCGCCAGGCCTGGGAGGCCAACGGCAGCAAGCGGCAAGGCAGTTGGGAAGAAGTCTTCGGCAAAGGGCAACCCAGCAGCGGCACCGACGAGTGGCTGACAGAGTTTCCCTACCTGACGGAAGAAATCTTCATGGCTTGGCACTATGCCACCTATGTGGGCTATATCGCCGCCCAAGGCAAGCAAGAATACCCCCTGCCCATGTACGTCAACGCCTGGCTGAAACAAAGCGGAGGCCGCGAGCCCGGTCGGTATCCCTCGGGCGGGCCGTTGCCTCACGTGTTCGACATCTGGCGGGCGGCCGCTCCGACCATCGATTTCTTTGCCCCGGACATCTATGCCGTCGACATTTTCGACGAGACTTGCAGCTCGTACACCACCGGAGGCAATCCGCTGTTCATCCCCGAGACGAAGGCCGACGCCACGGGGGCAGCCCGCGCCTTCTATGCCTTCGGGCGATATGGCGCCATCGGCTATGCCCCCTTCGGAATAGACGGCAAGGGACTGATAGCCAGCTCGAATGAAGAAGACCAGTCGTATGACAAAGCCTACGGATGCCTGAAGCACCTCATACCCTACATACAGCAATATGCAGGCACCCCCAGGCTGACGGGCTTGCTTATCGACGGCGAACGGCGAACGGACAGCATCGAAATGGGCGAATACGTCATCAGCATCGCGCCCTTCTCCGCCGAGAGGGCCATGGCGGTAGCCGGCATTGTCGTAGAGGACGACCCCAACAGGCCAAAGGACGGCACGGCAGGACTGCTCATTATCGAGATGGGGAAAGGTGACTTCCTGCTGGCAGGCTTTGGCGACATGATGATTGCCATAGAAAAGGGCAGCCGCTGTAAGGCGGACAACATCGGCCTGCTCTCTGTCGACGAAATCACCTTTTCGCCCGAGGGAGAAATGCTGTCCCACCGGCTCAATGGAGACGAGACGGCCCTGGGCGGCGTGGTCATCGGCAAAGACGAAGCCAAGGTATTCCGCGTCAAGATGTATGGCTACTAAAGACTACAGACATTCCAAACATACTACACACAATGTATATGAAACTACGTAACACACTGACCGGCGGCATGCTGGTTCTACTTTGCCTGCTGCCCGCCACGGGCGGCCATGCGCAGACAGCCGCCCCACAAGGCCGTCCGGCCATTGCGCGGGATGCCGCCATAGAGAAGGCCGTGGCAGAACGCCTGGGGCAGATGACCCTCGACGAGAAGCTGGGGCAGATGATTCAGATTGAAATCAACCTTATCGCCTACACCGACCCGGCCTTCAGCATCCAGTCGCTGATGAGCAAAGGCAAAGACGAACTGGCAGGCATCATCAGCCGATTCCACTTGGAAGAACAATACCCCATAGAGCGGCTGACGGATGCCAACGGCAAGGTAAAGCCGGAAGCCGCCTACCAGTTCTACAACTTGTCGCAGCAAATCAACGACTCGCTGGGCTTCAGGCTGGACAAGGAGAAGCTGCGCATGGCTTTCGAGAAATACAAAGTATCGTCCGTGCTCAACATGCTGGGTGGCCTCCACGCAGCCGACTTGAAGACCTGGCAACAGGCCACCACGCAGATTCAGGAAGCCGCGCTGAAACACCTGGGCATCCCGTGTATGTATGGGCTCGACCAGGTGCATGGCACTACCTACACCCTGGGTGGCACGCTGTTTCCCCAGCCCATAGGCATGGCGGCCACGTTCAACCCCGAGCTGGCACGCCGCATGGGCAAAATATCAGCCTACGAAACACGAGCCTGCGGAGTGCCCTGGGTCTTTGTCCCCGACTTGGACATAGGCAGGCACCCGGCATGGTCTCGCCAATATGAAGGCGTAGGCGAGGATGCCTACCTGGGCAGCGTGATGGGCGAAGCCTACCTGCGCGGACTGCAGGGCGACGACCCCAACCACATAGACCAATACCACGTAGGGACCAGCCTGAAGCACTTTGTGGGCTACGGGGTGACGGGCAACGGCATCGACCGCAACCCGGGCACCATCACTGACATGGACTTGCGCGAAAAGCAGTTTGCCCCCTTCCTGCAGTGTTTCCGTGCCGGGGCATTGTCCACCATGACCAATTCGTCCATACTGAACGGCATGAACGGCGTGGCCAACAAGCGCCTCCTTACCGGCTGGCTGAAAGAAGAGCTGGACTGGGACGGCATGATTGTAACCGACTGGGCGGACATTGAAAACCTGCGCCTGCGCGACCACATTGTGGAGACGAAGAAGGAAGGCATCATACTGGCCATCAACGCGGGAGTAGACCTGATGATGGTGCCCTCGGAGTGGGGCTACGGGGCACTGCTGAAAGAGGCCGTGCTGGAGGGCAGCATCCCCATGGCGCGCATAGACGATGCCGTGAGCCGCATACTGCGCATGAAGCACCGGGTAGGCTTGTTTGAGCACCCGGTGGTAGACCCCTCGCTTTATCCCAACTTCGGAAGTGCGGAGCATAAGCAAGCCGCCCTGCAGACCGCCATCGAGTCGGAAGTGCTGCTGAAGAATGAAGGAAACATCTTGCCCCTGGCACGAAGAAAAAAGATACTGGTATGCGGGCCGAATGCCCACACCATGCGGGGACTGAACGGCGGCTGGTCGTACACCTGGCAGGGCAGCAAGAGCGAGCCTTTCACCGAGGGGTATAACACCATACTGGAAGCCATGCAAGCCAAGTTCGGTGCAGAGAACATCATCTACGAGCCGGGCGTGGAGTATGACAACACCGGCCACTTTGAAAGCGAGCTTGAACCGCAGATAGACCGGGCCGTGCAGGCAGCCCAAGGCGTAGACTACATCGTGGTCTGCGTGGGCGAGAACTCGTATGCCGAAACCAGCGGCAATATGCAAGACCTGCACCTCTCAGTCAATCAAAGAGAGTTGGTCAGACAACTGGCCGCCACGGGGAAGCCGGTCATTCTTATCTTGAACCAAGGGCGGAGCAGGCTCATTTATGACATCGAGCCCCTGGTGCAGGCCGTGGTTGACGTGATGCTGCCGGGCAATTACGGCGGCGATGCCTTGGCCGAACTGCTGGCGGGGGACGAGAACTTCAGCGGGCGCCTGCCCTTCACCTACCCGTCTTATCCGCAGACGTTCACTACCTACGACTACAAGGTGTGCGAGGTGCGCGAAACCATGGCCGGCATCTACAACTACGAGGCCAAGACGCATGCCCAATGGTGGTTTGGCACAGGACTGAGCTATACCACCTTTGCCTACAGCAACCTGCGGCTCTCGCAAAGCCACTTTACGGCAAATGACGACATCGTGGTGAGCGTAGACGTGACCAATACAGGTAGCCGGACTGGGAAGGAGGTAGTGATGCTCTACAGCAGCGACCTCTACGCCTCGCTCATACCGGATAACCGCCGCCTGCGTGCCTTCAAGAAAATCGAGCTGCAGCCCGGAGAAACCCAAACGGTGCAACTCACCTTGAAAGGCAGCGACCTGGCCTTTGTGGGTGCCGACGGGCATTGGATACTCGAGAAAGGCGACTTCCGCCTGACTGTGGGCACGGAAAAGGCCATGGCCACCTGCACGGAGACAAAGCGATGGGAAAGTCCGAACATTGAATGATAATTTATGTGCTCACTAATTTTTCATCTTCTTCCGTCAATCTCACCATCGCCCCACTTTGTCCGCTCTTTTTCCTTTCCATAGCGAAAGCCCGCAAAAGGAGCAGGTAAGGACCGGGTAAGGAGAAGGTAAGGAGCGGGTAGGTGGCGGGGGGTGTAAGAATATTTTTCAAATCAGGTTTTATCCGGGCGAAAGGGGAAAATGATAAATTAGCGGGCTGCGCTGTGTGTCGATGGCACGCAGATGACACAGATAGGGCAGATTTACGCAGATTTATTTCTTTTCGTCATGCTGAACATTGTTCTCCCCCGATAACGGGGGAGGCAAGAGGGGGTAGTGAAGCATCTCCTAAAAGCAGGAGCAAGTAGGAGATGCTTCACTATGTTCAGAATGACAGATACATGGCGCAGCCCTTAAGAATCTGCGGTCATCTGCGCTCGTCTGCGTCATCTGCGTGCCATCGTAAACACACGACTAAATTCCCATTTATAACACCCAAAAGCTTTAGCCACTAAAATAAACACTATATTTGAAAACAAAAAAGACAACTATGAGAACAACTTTTTTATTCACCGCCCTGTTATGGGGCTGCTGCTTGTGGGCACTGTCCGCCCACGCACAAGCAGATGACTCTACCCGCCCCGGCGTGATGGAAAGCCCCAGGCAAAGGGTCATTGTGCTGACCGACGTGGAGAACGAACCGGACGACACGCAATCGCTCATACGACTGCTGCTGTACTCCAACGACTTGGACATAAAAGGCATCATCGCCACCACCTCCACGCACATGCGCAACAGGGTGGCACCGGAAACCATCTTCCGGCTGATAGATGCCTATGGCAAGGTGCATGGCAACCTGCTGAAGCATGATGCCGGCTATCCGTCGCCCGCATACTTGAAATCGGTAGTAAAAGCCGGACTGCCCCGCTATGGCATGAACGGCGTAGGCAAAGGGAAAGACTCGGAAGGCTCGGAATGGATTATCCGCGAGCTGAAGCAACCGGACGAACGCCCGCTGTGGATTACCGCATGGGGCGGCACCAGCGTGCTGGCGCAAGCTTTGTACAAGATGCGGGACACCATGCCCCGCCGGGAAGCCGAACGCCTCATCGGGAAACTGAGGGTTTATGCCATCTCCGACCAAGACGACACGGGCTGCCGCATAAGGGAAGATTTTCCCGACCTGTTCTACATCGTCAGCACAGGGCCTTATGAAGATGCCACATGGATAGGCATGTCATCCACCGACTCGCTGGCCAACAACGAAGTGGTGAGCGACCGTTGGCTGGCCGAAAACATCCAACAAGGACACGGACCGCTGGGAGCCTGCTACCCCGATGTGGCCTACAGCATGGAGGGGGACACGCCTTCCTTCTTGGGCTTGGTGCAGAATGGATTGAACAACATGGAACACCCCGACTGGGGCGGCTGGGGCGGAAGGTATGAATACTATCTGCCGGAGTACGACGACACGAAGCAAGGCCCGTTTGGCGTGCCCTACAAGCCGGAGACTCATGCCATTTGGACCACTGCGGAAGATGCCTACATACAATATTGGTCGGGAGGAGGGGAAAAGCCTGCCTCCGGAACATTCCCAAAGGTAACAAAATCGCAACGCGCCACTTTATGGCGGTGGCGGGAAGAATATCAGCATGACTTTGCCGCCCGCATGGACTGGTGCATAAAGCCTTACGAGGAGGCTAACCATGCCCCAGTACCCGTGGTGAAAATGTATACCCGGGTGCCCGACCGGGCAGACGACACGCCTCAGCCCCAACTGATTCCTGACTTTACGGTAAAGAGCGGACAGCTATTCACGCTTGATGCCACCGGTACGACTGACCCGGATGGCGATAACTTGAGCTACTTTTGGTTCAATTATCCCGAAGCAGGAACTTACCCCACCTTCATCCCTGTAGGCGATAATCCCGTCATACAGCATGTCAGGTATCAGGCACCACAGGTAAAGCAAGAAACCCTACTGCATTTCATATTGAAAGTCACCGATAAGGGGACACCCCGGATGACTGCATACAGCCGCGTCATTGTGCGCGTGATTCCTTAACATTAAAAGCATAATCATCATGAATAAAACAACCTTATTACTTTTAGCCTTATTGGCCGGCAGCACCCCAAGCATGGGGCAACAGGAACAGGCAACTCCCGATGCAGAGCTTGATGCGCTATTTCAAGCACCGCCTGCCGAAGCACGTCCCCGCGTGTGGTGGCACTGGATGAACGGCAACATCACCAAAGACGGCATCCGCAAAGACCTGCTTTGGATGAAGCGCGCCGGGATAGGCGGCTTCCAGGTATTCGACGCAGGCATGGCTACCCCTCAAATCGTGGAAAAACGATTGGCCTACATGACTCCCGAATGGAAAGACGCTTTCGCCTATGCCACGCATCTGGCAGATTCATTAGGACTGGAAATGACCATCTCCTCCAGCCCGGGATGGAGCTTGATGGGCGGCCCGTGGGTGTCGCCGGAAGACGGGATGAAGAAGCTGACCTGGCGGGAAGTCGTCATCGACGGAAACGGAAAAGCGCAAACCATACAATTCCCCAAGCCCTTTGACACCACAGGCCCCTTTCAGAACAAGCCGATAGCGCCCAATCTCCTGTTGGGGGAAGTCATTCCGGAAGACTTGCCTTCGCTCTACCAAGACATAAAGGTGCTGGCCATGCCCGTATCCGGCGAAGAGCACTCACTGACCGACTTGAATGCCACACTGACCTGCGCCGGTAAGCCTCTTGACCTGCGGGCACTGACCGACGGCGATTTGTCTACCAAGCTAACTCTGCCCATAGACTCCGTGACGGGCAAGGCGGTTATCGACATCACATTGCCCCAGGCACAAACATTCCGTTCACTCCAGCTTTGCGACGGAAGGGTGCGCGAAGAGTTTGATGCCTTGAAGGCCAACACGCCATGCCGCCTGTTGGTATGCAACAATCGCGGCGAATGGGAAGAAGTGCTGAAAATACCTTCCGGAGGCGCCCCCTTGCAGACGGTTGCCTTCCCGGAAACCACAGGGAAGCATTTCCGCCTGGAGATAGACCGCCTCATGCCGGATGGGGTCGCCATTATGCTGGGGCTGGGCAATGCCCCTCTGCCGAAGGAGATAGGCATTGCTGAGTTCAACATGATGACAGTTTCCCGCGTCAACCACTCGGAAGAAAAGACCGGATTCATGGCCACCATGGACGTGGAAGATTTTCCGACGCCTGTCACCAAAGAGGCATTTCCTTCTACACAAGAAGTGATAGACTTGACCGATAAGCTCCAGCCGGACGGCAGCCTGCAATGGAAAGCCCCCAAGGGGAAATGGCGCATCATCCGTTTCGGCTATTCGCTCACCGGGAAGCGGAATCATCCTGCCTCGCCGGAAGCTACCGGGCTGGAGATAGACAAGCTGGACAAAGAGGCCTGGAAGCGCTACTTCACCCACTACCTGGACATGTATAAGGATGCCGCCAACGGCCTGATGGGAGAAAAGGGCATACAGTATATGGTGACGGACAGCTACGAAGCCGGAGCCTCGACATGGACCACCCGCATGCAGGAAGAGTTCAAGCAACGCCGGGGCTATGCTCTGGAGCCCTGGATGCCGGTATTGGCGGGATACATTCTGGAGTCTGCCGAAGCCAGCGAACGCTTCTTATGGGACTGGCGCAAGACCATCGCCGAGCTGACTGCCGAAAACTATGACCTGCTGACGGAAATCCTGCAAAAGGATTACGGCATGAAAGGGCGTTACACGGAGTCGCACGAACATGGGCGCCTGTACATAGCCGACGGCATGGACGTGAAACGCACGGCCGCCGTCCCGATGGCTGCCATTTGGGGACATGGGCTGGAGGCTCCCAGCTATGACAACCCCATGACGGCTGCCGACGTGCGCGAGTCGGCCTCCGTGGCCCATATTTACGGGCAAAACATTGTGGCGGCAGAATCGTTCACGGTGGTAGGCTACCCCAACAAGGCTTGGAATTCCTGCCCGGAAAGCTTAAAGCCGTTCGCCGATTTCGGATTTGCCAACGGGCTGAACCGCATTGTGGTGCACACCTCCCCCCATCAGCCCACCGACACGCACATACCGGGCCTGTCGCTGACCGCCGTAGGCCAATGGTTTGACCGGCACGACACTTGGGCTGAACAGGCACCCGTGTGGACAGACTACCTGGCCCGCTCGTGCTACTTGTTGCAGCAAGGGCATTTTGCTGCCGATATCGTCTACTATTATGGCGAAGACAATAACATCAGCGCGCTTTTCGGGCATCATGCGCCGGACATTCCGCAAGGATATGCTTACGACTACATCAACCCGAATGCGCTCATCAACCTGTTGCAGGCCAAAGACGGGAAGCTGGTCACGCCCAGCGGCATGAGCTACCGGGTGCTGGCGCTGGACAAAAACGTGCGCCGCATGTCCATGCCCGTGCTCCGCAAGATAGCGCAACTGGCCGATGCGGGAGTCATTATCTGTGGCGCCAAGCCCGAAATGCCGGCATCCCTCACGGACGATAAAGCTGAGTTCCAGCAGCTGGTAGAACAGGTATGGGGCAGTGGAAAGCCTAATGTAACCACGGGCATAAACCTGGCTGAAGTGCTGGCCACCCATGGCATTGCACCCGATGCCACCTTTGCCACTTCGGCCAACAGCCACATGCGCTTCGTGCACCGCACATTGGGAGAGGAAGGCGACATTTACTGGCTCAGCAACCCGGCTCCGGAGAGCATAACCGTCAGTGCCTCACTCAGGATTACCGGACGCCGCCCCATGCTTTACAATCCGGAGAACGGGAAAATCAGTCCTGTAAGCTACCGGATGTCACCCCAGCGGACACTGGTAGAACTGGACATGAAGCCTAATGACGCCGTGTTCATCGTCTTTATAGGAAAGACCGACATGGCTTCTTTCCAACTTCCGGAGGTGACCCGCACGACATTGGTATCCCAATTCCCCACTTGGAATATCGCCTTCCAGGCCGGACGGGGTGCACCGGCCACGGCTCAAACGGACATGCTGAAGTCTTACACTGAATCAACCACCCCGGGCATCAAGTATTTTTCGGGCATGGCTGCCTATACCAACACATTCACTTTGGGCAAGTCACAATTGAAAGACAACAAACGCATCTTGCTTGAGCTTGGCGATGTGAAGAATCTTGCAGATATATACGTCAACGGACAAAAGATAACCACCCTGTGGAAGCATCCTTTTACGGCCGACATCACCCGGGCGGTGAAGGCAGGCAAGAACCAACTTGAAGTCCGCGTGACCAACCTCTGGCCCAACCGCCTGATTGGGGACGAGCAACCCGGCGTAGACCGGCGCATCACCTACGTGCAGATGCCCTTCTACCAGGCCAATGCGCCGCTGCTGCCATCGGGCTTACTGGGGCCGGTAAGCATTGTGGGCGAGAAGTAAGCAGGTAATGTCTTTGTTTGGGAAAGGGACTGCCTTTTCCAAACAAAGGCACCGCCTTTGCCAAACAAAGACATCAGGAAGCCATACCGACATATCGAAGACAACAACCATTGAACTAAAAAACACAAAGCTTTATGATTAAACAACTGATGATGTGCTTAGGACTACTGGCCGGAATGTCCTGCCTGGCACAAAACACACAGGGGTATCAGAACCCCATTGTTCCCGGCTTTCATCCCGACCCCAGCGTTTGCCGCGCAGACGATGGCTATTACCTGGTAACCAGCAGTTTTCAGTACTTCCCCGGAGTGCCCTTGTTTCACAGCAAAGACCTCATCCATTGGGAGCAGATAGGCCATTGCCTCACTCGCCCGTCACAACTGCCCCTGCACGATGCCAGCACTAAGGGAGGCATCTACGCCCCTACCATCCGCTACCACGAAGGCACGTTTTACATGATTACCACCAACACGACGGATAAGGGAAACTTCCTGGTATACACCACCGACCCGCGTGGAGAATGGTCGGAGCCGGTGTGGCTGAGACAAGGCGGCATAGACCCCTCGCTCTACTTTGAAGACGGGAAGTGCTACATGGTCAGCAATCCGAACGACGGCATTTTCCTCTGTGAAATCAACCCCAAGACCGGCGAGCAGCTGACGGAATCGAAGCGCATTTGGAACGGCACCGGAGGCCGGTATCCGGAAGCCCCGCACATTTATAAGAAAGATGGCTGGTACTATCTGCTCATAGCCGAAGGGGGAACGGAGTATGGACATAAAGTCACCATCGGCCGAAGCCGGAATATTGATGGCCCGTACTTAGGCAATCCGGCTAATCCCATACTGACACACATTGACTTCAACGCGCAATACAACCCCATACAAGGCACGGGGCATGCCGACCTGGTAGAAGCCGCCAATGGCAGCTGGTGGCTGGTATGCCTGGCTTTCCGCCCGCAGATAGACACTCACCATCTGCTGGGACGTGAAACCTTCCTTGCACCCGTCCGTTGGGACAAGAATGCCTGGCCGGTAGTCAATGGAGACGGCACTATCGCTCTGCAAATGGATGTACCCACCCTACCCCAATATCCGGTGGCGAAAGCCACCGTGCGCACTACCTTCAAAGACGGGAAACTGGGACATGAATGGGTATATCTGCGCAATCCGCACACGGAAAACTACACCTTCAACAATGGAAAATTGCGCTTGCATGCCACGACTTTCGACTTGGACCAAGGGCCTACGGACAGCCCTACCTTCGTAAGCCGACGCCAAGAGCACATAGACTTTACCGCCACCACCTCCCTGCAATTGCACAAAGCCCAAGCGGAAGACCAGGCAGGAATAAGTGTCTACATGTCGGAGACATCCCATTATGACCTCTACGTCAAGCAACTCTCCAACGGCAAGCAAGCCATCTGCCTGCGCTACCATTTGGGCAACATCACCCATATAGAGAAGGAAGTAATCATCCCTCAAGGTGAAGTGCAGCTTCGCGTCAAAGGAAGCAATGAATACTACACATTCTATTATTCCACAGACGAAAAGCAATTCACGGAATTAGGCACAGCCGACACCCGTTATCTGAGTACAGAAACCGCAGGAGGCTTCACAGGCATCATGCTGGGGCTATATGCTGTTTCCGCCTCGGATGCCTCCAAGGCTTATGCCGACTTCACGTACTTCGACTATGACGGGAAATAACGTGCAGTTTCCCATGTGTTTGCTCCGCTCCTGTTTGCCCACATAGGGGCGGAGCCACACCTATCGGGTAGATCCCCAAACGACTCGCATCCCATAAAGCCGTCGGGAGGAAGCTGATGTTCTCTTTACAAAACAATGCCATAAAAAGCCCCATAAAGTGCTAGTTTTTCCCTGTTAGTTGCTATATTTGCCGCACAAACCCCTAACGACATAAACTCTCATGAAAAAACAAGTCTTATTGACCGCATTATCCCTCTGCCTGCCTTTCCTGCTGCAGGCACAAACCAACGAGTGGATGGACCCGGAAGTAAACGAAGTGAACCGCTACCCGATGCACACCGCTTACTTTGCCTACGAAAACGCCGACCTGGCCGGGGAAGGCATTCCGCAAAACTCCCTGAACTATCTCTCCATCAACGGGCAGTGGAAGTTCAACTGGGTGACCGATGCCAACCAGCGCCCTACCGACTTCTACAAGGTGGGCTACAACGACCTCGACTGGGGCTGCATACCCGTGCCCGGCATCTGGGAAATGTACGGATATGGCGACCCTATCTACGTCAACACCCCCTATGCCTGGAATAACCAGTTCCGGAACAACCCGCCGCAAGTGCCCATAGAGGGCAACCACGTGGGGTCGTATCGGCGCGAAATCATTGTCCCCGCCCAATGGAAAGGCAAGGACATCATTGCCCACTTCGGCTCGGTGACCTCCAACATGTACCTGTGGGTAAACGGCAAGTACGTGGGCTATAGCGAAGACAGCAAGCTGGAGGCCGAGTTCGACCTGACCCGCTACCTGAAGCCGGGCGAGCGCAACCTCATAGCCTTTCAGGTGTTCCGCTGGTGCGACGGCACCTACCTGGAGTGCCAGGACTTCTGGCGCCTGAGCGGCGTGGCACGAGACTGCTACCTCTATGCCCGCGAGAAACGGCGCATTGAAGACATCCGCGTCACCCCCGACCTGGATGCCGACTACCGGGACGCCACACTGACCGTGCAAGTCAAGCTGAAAGGCACCGGCCGCGTGTCCCTCAAACTGAAAGACGAGCAGGGTAATGAGTATGCTTCTGCTGCCACACGGGGCGAGACCGTGACCATGCACGTCAGCAATCCGCGCAAGTGGACGGCCGAGACGCCATACCTGTATACCCTCTACGCACAAATGGATGCCGCCTCCGAGGAAATCATCCCCATCAAAGTGGGCTTCCGCAAAGTGGAAATCAAAGGCGGACAACTGCTGGTGAACGGGCAGCCCATCCTGATAAAGGGTGCCAACCGGCACGAGACAGACCCCGATGGCGGATACCAAGTGTCGCGCGAACGCATGCTGCAAGACATCCTGCTGATGAAGCAATTCAACATCAACGCCGTGCGCACCTCCCACTATCCCGACGACAACTATTGGTATGACCTGTGTGACAAATACGGCCTGTACGTCGTAGCCGAGGCCAACATTGAATCGCACGGCATGGGCTATGGCAAAGAGACCCTGGCCAAGCGCGAAGACTACGAGCTGGCCCACCTGCAGCGCAACCAGCGCAACGTGCAGCGCAACTTCAACCACCCCAGCGTCATCACCTGGTCGCTGGGCAACGAGGCAGGCTATGGCCCCAACTTCGAGAAGGCATACGACTGGATTAAAGCCGAAGACCCTGCACGCCCCGTGCAATATGAGCAGGCAGGCAAAAGCGGGAAAACCGACATCTACTGCCCCATGTACCTGCCTTACGACTACTGCGAGAAATATTGTGCCGACGGCACAGCCACCAAGCCACTTATACAATGCGAATATGCACACGCCATGGGCAACTCCATGGGCGGATTCAAAGAGTATTGGGACCTGGTGCGCAAGTATCCCCTGTATCAAGGCGGCTTCATCTGGGACTTTGTAGACCAGGCCCTGCGCTGGACGGGCAAGACGGGCAAGACCATCTATGCCTACGGAGGCGACTTCAATGCTTACGATGCCAGCGACAACAATTTCAACAACAACGGCCTCATCAGCCCCGACCGCGTGCCCAATCCGCACACGTATGAACTGGGTTACTTCTACCAGAACATCTGGGCCAACAGCATCGACCCGGCTACGGGAGAGCTGACCGTATTCAACGAAAACTTCTTCCGGGGACTTGAAGCCTACGCCATGGAGTGGGAAGTCGTGCGCGACGGCATCGCCGTGCGCAACGGCCGCGTGGAGCAACTGGACATTGCCCCGCAAGCATCCGGGCGGGTAAAAATAGCGCTCTGCCCCATAGACAACGACGCAGAGTGGCTGCTGAATGTACGCTTCATCCTGAAAGAGGAAGAAGGCGTTCTGCCCGCCGGCCATGTAGCGGCCTACAACCAGCTGGTGCTGAAACCCTACCAGGCACAGCCGCTCACGGTAAATGCCGACGAGCATTACACCATGAACATGTCTCCCCTGCAAGTGACAGACAACGACCGCAACTACCTGCGGGTGGAAGGAAACGGATTCGTAGCCGAATTCAACCGCCGGACGGGCTACCTGTGCCGCTACGAAGTGCAAGGCATCCCCATGATTGAAGAAGACCATGCCCTGACTCCCAACTTCTGGCGCGCCCCGACGGACAACGACATGGGGGCAGCCCTGCAACTGAAGTACGCCGGCTGGCGGCACCCGGAAATCAAGCTCCAGTCGCTCGAAAGCCAGACCGAAGAAGACTGCGTGAAAGTCAGCGCGCAATATGAAATGCCGGCACAGAAGGCTGCCCTGGCGTTGACCTACACCATAGGGCGTAACGGCAGTATCCTGGTCAGCCAAAAGCTGGTTCCGCAAGGAGAGGCCACCAACATGTTCCGCTTTGGCATGCAGATGGCCATGCCGCAAGAGTTTGAGTACATCACCTACTACGGAAGGGGACCGGTAGAGAACTACATAGACCGCAACCATGCCTCCCTGCTGGGCCTGTACCAGCAAACGGTGGACGAACAATTCTACCCCTACATCCGTCCGCAAGAGACAGGCAACAAGACCGACATACGCTGGTGGAACATTTGCAATGCGGCCGGACAAGGCATCCGCATCACAGCCACCCAGCCCTTCTCGGCCTCGGCACTGCACTACACCATAGACTGCCTCGACGACGGGGTGCAGAAAGACCAACGCCACTCCTTCGAGCTGGAGCCGATGCCCCTCACCAACCTCTGCATAGACTTGAAGCAGATGGGGCTGGGCTGCGTAAACAGCTGGGGCGCCATTGCCTTGCCGGAATACCAACTGCCGTGCCAGGAGTATGAATTCACATTCTTAATCGAACCCGTCAGCAGGAAATAGCAACGGCATCGGGGGGAGGAGGACAAGCAGAGTAAGTGCCCTCCTCCCCCTTATTCCTGACGGACGCGGAATTTCTCCCATTTCCGCATACATTTCAATTTCAATATATCAGATTATGACAAACATTACAACAGTCGAAAAAGACCAACGAAGCCCGAAACTCACCGGCCAACTGCTGCAAGTGTGGGAAGCATCCGTACGCGCCAGCCATCACTTCCTGACGGAGGCGGACATTGTCCGGCTGACCCCGCAAGCCGAAGCAGCCTTGCAACACATCGAAACCCTGTGGGTGATGGAAGACAACCAACGCCCCATCGGCTTTATGGGCGTGCAAGAACGCAAGATAGAGATGCTCTTCCTCCACCCCGACTACTTCCGCAAAGGGCTGGGCAAGATGCTGGTGGAACGTGCGTTCCGCGACCTGGATGTGGAGTACGTGGACGTCAATGAGCAGAACCCCAATGCCGCGAAGTTTTACGAGCAGATGGGCTTCAAGACCTTCAAGCGCAATGAATGCGACAGCGAGGGCAATCCGTTCCCCATCCTGGAGATGAAGAGATGGAGGAGATAAAAAAAGAAGGATAATCTGTCATCGTAAAACAGATTATCCTTCAACCAGTTGCGGAGGCCTGACTCGAACAGACGACCTTTGGGTTATGAGCCCAACGAGCTACCAACTGCTCCACTCCGCGATATTTCGGGTGCAAAGGTACGGCTTTTATTTGAAAAAGCAAGCGAAAGGGCAATATTTTTGCAAAATTTCTTCTTTATCCCCGCCATTCCGCGCTACAAAGGCCCTCTGGAGGGGGCAAAAAGCGCTTTTCACGGGCCTTACTACACTAAGATGCTGGCCTTCCTACGCCACCGACCGGGCTTTTCAACGCCAGGACGGTGGCTTTTCAACGCCAAGACCGTGCCTTTGCAAGGGCAAGACTTTGGCACTCCGGCCGACGAATCGGCGCAGAAATTTGCGGGTTTCCAAGAAAAGCCTTACTTTTGCACGAATAAACAAGCAATGTGCAATAGGAACATGAGTGCATCGGAGACAAAAGCGAAACTGGTAGATGTGGCCCGCCAACTCTTTGCCAAGAAAGGTATGGAGAATACCACGATGAATGACATTGCTGTAGCCTCACGGAAAGGAAGGCGCACGCTTTACACTTATTTTAAAAATAAGGAAGACATCTACATGGCCGTGGTGGAGTCGGAACTGGAAAGACTGTCGGACATGATGGAGAGCGTGGTGCAGAAAGACCTGTCGCCCGACGAGAAACTCATTGAAATGATTTACAACCAGCTCAATGCCGTCAAGGAAGTGGTCTACCGCAACGGCACCCTGCGCGCCTACTTCTTCCGCGACATATGGAAAGTGGAGCAGGTGCGCAAGCGGTTTGACGTGAAGGAGATACAGCTCTTCAAGACCGTGCTGCAGGAGGGAGTGGAGAAAGGCATCTTCCAGATAGACGACATCGACCTGATAGCCGAGCTGCTGCACTATTGCCTGAAAGGCGTGGAGGTGCCCTACATACGGGGGCACATCGGCGCCCACCTGGACGCCGACACGCGCAAAAGGTATGTGGCCGACATCGTGTACGGCGCATTGCGCAAAACAAGAAACACCAATCAATAATTAGCAATATGGGATTACTTAATGGAAAAACTGCCCTTGTGACGGGTGCCGCACGCGGCATCGGCAAGGCCATCGCCTTGAAGTTTGCCGCCGAAGGGGCAAACGTGGCATTCACCGACCTGGTGATTGACGAGAACGCTGAAACTACCGTAAAAGAGATTGAAGCCTATGGCGTGAAGGCCAAGGCCTACGCCTCGAACGCCGCCAACTTTGAAGACACGGCCAAGGTTGTGGAAGAGATACACAACGACTTTGGCCGCATCGACGTGCTGGTGAACAACGCCGGCATCACCCGCGACGGCCTGATGATGCGCATGAACGAGCAGCAATGGGACATGGTCATCAACGTCAACCTGAAGTCGGCCTTCAACTTCATCCACGCCTGCACCCCCATCATGATGCGCCAGAAGAGCGGCAGCATCATCAACATGGCTTCCGTGGTAGGCGTGCACGGCAATGCCGGCCAGGCCAACTACGCCGCCTCCAAAGCCGGCCTCATCGCACTGGCCAAGAGCATCGCGCAGGAGCTGGGTTCGCGCGGCATCCGTGCCAATGCCATCGCCCCGGGCTTCATCATGACCGCCATGACCGACGCCCTGTCCGATGAAATCAAAGCCGAATGGTGCAAGAAGATACCCCTGCGCCGTGGCGGCACCCCCGAAGACGTGGCCAACATCGCCACCTTCCTGGCTTCGGACATGTCGTCTTACGTATCCGGTCAAGTCATCCAGGTGGATGGCGGCATGAACATGTAACAGAAGGTTATGACCGTCCTGTACGAAGACAACCATATTATCATCGTCAACAAGACCGCCTCGGAGATTGTCCAAGGAGACAAGACGGGCGATACGCCCCTTTCGGAAACCGTGAAGCAGTATCTGAAGGAGAAATATCACAAGCCCGGCAACGTCTTCATCGGTGTCACCCACCGCCTGGACCGCCCCGTAAGCGGTCTTGTTGTATTCGCCAAAACCAGCAAGGCACTGGCCCGCCTGAACGACATGTTCAGGAACGGACAGGTGAAAAAGACCTATTGGGCCATTGTGAAAGACGTGCCGGGCCAGCAGCCCGAAGGCGAACTGGTGCACTACCTCACCCGCAACGAGAAGCAGAACAAAAGCTATGCCTACGACACCGAGAAGCCCGGCAGCAAACGGGCCGTGCTGCACTACCGCCTCATAGGCCGGTCGCAAAACTACTTTCTACTGGAGATTGACCTGAAGACGGGGCGCCACCACCAGATACGCTGCCAGCTGGCCAAGATGGGCTGTCCCATCAAGGGCGACCTGAAGTACGGCTCCCCGCGCTCCAACCCCGACGGAAGCATCAGCCTTCATGCCAGGCGGGTAAGCTTCATCCACCCGGTGTCCGGCCTGCCCATCGACGTAGAAGCGCCGGTGCCATCCGGAAATTTGTGGAACGGCTTCGAACTCTTCCATTAATCTGAAATTTATTTGCTCAATGAAAAAATACCTGTTTTTAATAGGAGGACTGCTTGCGGCCACCGCCACCCTCCAAGCCCAACAACGGATAACGGCATACAACGCACGCCCGGCCATCAGTATCAGCATGCCTCTGCAAGGAGACAGCATCAACTTTACCGGCGAGAAATTCACCGAAACCAACCTGCTGAAGACCAGCATCAGCCTCGACTTCAACCGCCCCGACTGCCAACGCCTGGAGGCCGACACGGCAGGCTACGTCACCATGGCCAAGGCCAATGAGGGCAACAGCCTGTTTTACCTTTTCTCCACCCATCTGCGTGCCGAGCGGTTCATGAAGGGCACACTGAACATCTCGTCGCCCGCCCGCCTGGAAGTATTTGTCAACGGCGAGTCCAAGCAAGTCAAAGAGAACTGCGAAGACAGCCTCTCGCAAGTGAAACCGGTAGCCGTGAGCCTGCGCATGGAGCCGGAAGCCGATTACGAAGTAGTCATCAAGCTGCTCTCCACACCCGACGACAAGGCTGCGCCGGCCCTGAAATGCGAGTTCGTGAAAGACAAGGAATACACCGACGTGGCTTGCCTCATCAGTCCCGACCAGAAGAGCCGCCTGTCTCTGCACAACACCAACTTCTTCAACCGCGTGGCCTCCGTCTCTTTGTCGCCCGACGGCAAATACCTGAAGACCCGCTACTGGGACTACTACGACCTCGACCACTCGCGCACCCACACCGAGGTGACGGAAGTAAAGACCGGGCACGTCATTCTGCCCAACGCTCCCGAAAACATGAACTGGATGCCCCGAGGCCATAAGCTATACTACACCGTGACAGGGCGGGAAGGAAACGACCTGATAGTGCTCGACCCCGCCACGATGCAAGAAGAAGTGCTGCTGCGCAACATACCCAAAGGCGGCTTTACATGGTCGCCCAACAACGACTACCTCATTTACAGCAAAGGGGATGAAGGCGAGAAAGTAGACGGCCCGCTGAAGCGCCTGCTGCACCCCGACGACCGCATCCCCGGTTCGCGCAGCCGTAGCTACCTGGTGAAGTACGACCTGGCCACCGGCCTGTCCCAGCGGCTGACGTATGGCAGCCACAGCGTCTACCTGAACGACATTTCGCCCGACGGCAAGAAGCTGCTGTGCAGCACGTCCAAGTCCAACATCACACAGTGCCCGTTCTCCCTGTCGGCTATTTATGAGATAGACTTGGCCACCCTCAAGGCCGACACCTTAGTGGCATGGGACGCCTACGTGAACCGTGCATCCTACTCGCCCGACGGCAAGCAACTGTTGGTACTGGGCAGCCCCTCGGCCTTCGGAGGCATCGGGAAGAATTGCGGCGACCTGCCCATCGCCAACGACTTCGACATCCAAGCCTTCATCATGGATGTGGCAACGAAAGAAGTCAACCCCATTACCCGAGACTTCAACCCCGCCATCATCTCCGCACAATGGAACCGCAAGGACGGCTGCATCTACTTCAACACCACCGACAAAGACTGCCAGCACATCTACCGCTACACGCCGGAGAAGGCCACCTTCGAGATGCTGCAACTGGAGGAAGACGTCATCTCCTCCTTCAGCGTTGCCGACGACAGCCCCAACACCCTGGCCTACATAGGCGGCGGCAACTACAGCGCGGGCGCAGCCTACCTGTACGACGCCAAGAAGAAAGCCTCCACCCTGATTGCCAACCCCATGAAGGCCACCCTGGACGGCATTGAACTGGGACACATGGAAGAATGGAACTTCACTGCCGCCGACGGCACCACCATCGAGGGCATGATATGCCTGCCCCCCAACTTCGACCCCAACAAGAAATATCCGCTCATCGTATATTACTACGGTGGCACCACCCCCACGACGCGCGGCATCACCAACCCCTATTGCGCCCAGCTGTTTGCCTCGCGCAACTACGTGGTCTACGTCATCAACCCGAGTGGAGCCATCGGCTACGGACAAGAGTTCTCCGCCCGCCACGTCAATGCATGGGGCAAGTGGACGGCCGATGAAATCATAGAAGGCACCAAGAAGTTCTGCGAAGCGCACCCCTTTGTCAACCCCAAGCGCATAGGCTGCATCGGTGCCTCTTACGGCGGCTTCATGACGATGTACCTGCAGACGAAGACCGACCTGTTTGCCGCAGCCGTCTCGCACGCCGGCATCAGCAACGTCACCAGCTACTGGGGCGAAGGCTATTGGGGATACTCCTACAACGCCGTTGCCGCTGCCGGAAGCTACCCGTGGAGCGAGCCCGACCTCTTCACCAAGCATGGCGCCCTCTTCAATGCCGACAAGATAAACACGCCCATCCTCTTGCTGCACGGCACGGTGGACACCAACGTGCCCACGGGCGAGAGCATCCAGCTGTACAACGCGCTGAAGATACTGGGCAAGCCGGTGGAATTCATTACGGTAGACGGCGAAAACCACTTCATCAGCGACTACGCCAAGCGCGAGTTGTGGCACAACTCCATCATGGCCTGGTTTGCCCGCTGGCTGCAAGACAGCCCGGAGTGGTGGAACGACCTCTACCCCGAACGGCACTGGTAATGCCGCCGGAAGGCACACCCTGACGGAAACTTTTCGAGACACCCCGATGAAACTCTACAACATCAGGGTGTTTTTTTATGCCCTCCGTGACGAGAGTTATATACCAAAGCTCAATTTATAGATTATTCCCTTATCAACATAAAAAAGGAGGTGTGTCAAAGTCTATGAACGCTTTCAGAATGTTATATATTGGGCACGGATTACGCGGATTTCACGGATTAAGTTTATTAAATCCGCGTTATTCCGCGTAATCCGTGCCTAAAAGAAAGCATTCAGAAGGTTTTGACACACCTCCACAATTATTCTTCCCGGCACGGGCACCACACTATGCCTGCATATAGGCTGCCGCAGCCTCCGCGCAACGCTCGCCGTCTATACCGGCCGAAACGATGCCGCCCGCATAGCCGGCCCCCTCCCCGCAGGGGAAAAGACCTTGCAGACGCACATGCTGCAGCGTGTCCTTGTCGCGCAGGATGCGCACAGGCGACGAAGTGCGCGTCTCCACCCCTATCATCACCGCCTCGTTAGTGAGGAAGCCACGGGCATTGCGCCCGAAAATGCGGAAACCCTGCGCCAGCCTGCGGGCTATGAAACCCGGCATCCAGAAGTGCAAGGGAGAAGCCACCAGCCCCGGTGCATACGAGCTCTCAGGCAGGTCGGCGCTCAGCCTGCCGTTGCAGAAGTCTGCCATGCGCTGTGCCGGTGCTGTCTGCTTCCGGTTGCCCTGCAGCCAGCATAGGCGTTCCAGGTGTTCCTGGAAAAGCATCATTTTTAATGAAGAATGAAGAATGAAGGATGAAGCATTTGCAGCAGAGTCGTCGCCCGGTAATTCTTCATTCTTAATTCTTAATTCTTCATTCCCCAAGTCTTCCGGATGTAGCTCCACCACCATCCCGCTGTTGCTCCAGCGCGAACCGCGGTTACTGGGACTCATGCCGTTCACCACAATCTGCTCCGGGCCGCTGGCCGCGGGCACCACGAAGCCACCGGGACACATGCAGAAGCTGTACACGCCGCGCCCCTCCACCTGGGTAACAAAGCTATACTCGGCGGCAGGCAGATACTTGCCCCGCCCATCACGGCTGTGATACTGTATCCTGTCTATCAGTTGCGCCGGATGCTCCAAACGGACACCCACGGCTATGCCTTTTGCCTCAATCTCCACCCCGTGCGCCGCCAACCAGCGGTACACATCCCTTGCCGAATGGCCTGTGGCAAGGATAACCGGCCCTTGGAAGGTCTTGCCGGTATTCGTCTCGATGCCCCGCACCTTGTCGCCCTCCACCAGCAAGGCATCCATGCGGGTCTCGAAGTGCACCTCGCCGCCACATTGCAGAATGGTGTTGCGCATCGCCTCGATGACGCGCGGCAGCTTGTCCGTCCCGATGTGCGGGTGGGCATCCACCAAGATGGCAGGCGACGCGCCATGCTGGCAGAACACGTTCAGTATCTTGTCCA
The DNA here is from genome assembly GCA_949288715.1 of uncultured Bacteroides sp. Classification (GTDB taxonomy): domain Bacteria; phylum Bacteroidota; class Bacteroidia; order Bacteroidales; family Bacteroidaceae; genus Bacteroides. Next base: position 43,997 of record CASELH010000017.1, read on the forward strand.
CATTGCCCCGCTTCTTGCTGCGGGTGTATAGCTTGCCATCGGAGTAAGCCCCCGCGCCTCCCTCGCCGAAGCTGTAGTTCGATTCCGGGTCCACACCTTGCGTGCGGCTTATCTGTGCCAGGTCTTTCTTGCGGGCACGCACATCCTTGCCACGCTCCACAACGATGGGGCGCAGCCCTAACTCTATCAGTCTGAGGGCGGCAAACAGTCCGCCCGGGCCTGCGCCTACCACCACTACCTGGGGGCGCCCTTCCACATTATGGTATAAGGTTCGCTGAAATTCCTCTTCGGCCGGCACCTCGTCCACATAGACACGCACCGAAAGGTTGACATAAATAGTGCGCTGCCGGGCGTCAATACTCCGCCGGACGATGCGGACGGCAGTCATGTGGTTCATGTCGAGTCCTTTTTCCCCCGCAATGTATGCCTTCAAGTGTTGCTCGCAAGCTGCCGTTTCAGGAAGTACCCTCAATTGGTATTCGTGTATCATAAGTAAGTGTACAAAATTAATGATAATTTATCTGTTAGTGTTTAGCGTTTAGCGTTTAGTGATTAATACGCTGTGGTAACTGAATTCTCCTCCTCCGGGGAATCAGTTACCACCTCCTTATTGCACGTATTAATCACTTATCACTAACCACTCATAAACTAAATTCCCATTTATCGTATAAGCTAAATATGATAAGTTACTTATCCGTTCACAGTTTTATCCGAACAGTGCCCTGAAGGCCTCTTCCACCTTGCGCACGGGCACCAGTTCTATTTTCGTTTTCTTTGCGTTCAATCCTTGCAAGTTATGCTTGGGCAAGACAAAGCGTTTGAATCCCAGTTTCTCCGCCTCGCCGATGCGCTGCTCAATGCGGTTCACGGGGCGTATCTCGCCCGAAAGCCCCACTTCGCCCGCCATGCACACCTCCGCCTCAATGGCCACGTCCATGTTGCTGCTCAATATGGCGCTGATGACGGCCAGGTCTATGGCAGGGTCGTTCACCTTCAGCCCACCGGCAATGTTCAGGAACACGTCTTTCTGCGCCAGCTTGAAGCCCACCCGCTTTTCCAGAACGGCCAGCAGCATGTTCATGCGGCGGATGTCAAAGCCCGTGGCCGAACGCTGCGGATTGCCGTACACTGCACTGCTCACCAGTGCCTGTGTCTCTATCAGAAAAGGCCGTATGCCCTCCAGCGCCGAGGCAATGGCCACCCCGCTCATACCCTCGTGGTCCTGGCTAAGCAACAGCTCCGACGGATTGCTCACCTGTCTCAAGCCGTCTTGCCGCATCTCGTAGATGCCCAGCTCGGCGGTACTGCCAAAACGGTTCTTTATGCTGCGCAAAATGCGGTACATGTAATGCTGGTCGCCCTCAAACTGCAGCACCGTGTCCACAATGTGCTCCAGCACCTTGGGCCCCGCAATGCTGCCCTCCTTGTTGATATGCCCGATGAGGATAACCGCCGTATGAGACTCCTTGGCAAAGCGGAGAATAGAGGCCGAACACTCCCTCACCTGGGCGATGCTGCCCGGCGAGGAATCCAGCAAGTCGGTCGAAATAGTCTGTATGGAGTCTATGACCACCAGGTCGGGCTGCACGTTCTTGATGTGCACATAAATCTGCTCGAGCGATGTCTCGCACACTATCAGGCAATTGCCCGACGTTCCCGACAGGCGGTCGGCACGCAGCTTCAGCTGCCGCACGCTCTCCTCGCCCGACACGTAGAGCACACGTTTCTCGGGCATGCGTAGCACCGTCTGCAGCACCAGCGTAGACTTGCCTATGCCCGGCTCGCCCCCTATCAGCACCAGCGAGCCCTGCACCAGTCCGCCGCCCAGCACGCGGTTCAGTTCCTGGTCGTGCAGGTCGATGCGCGGCTCTTCTCCGCCCTCCACCTCACCGATGGGCTGTGGTCTGGACTTCATCCGCTCCACTCCCGGCGCTGGGCGCTTGGCCGCGGGCTCCGGCCTTACCACTTGCTCCACATACGTGTTCCACTGCCCGCACGCGGGGCACTTCCCCACCCACTTGGGCGACTCCTGCCCGCAATGGCTGCATACATATACTGTTTTTTCCTTAGCCATGTTTCTGCTTTGGTTAATGTCTTGCAAAGGTAGTGTTTTTCCCGCATAACCGGCTTGGCCACCTTGCAGAAATGCGCCACTGTTCTGAATTTTCCCCGCTGGCATTGCTGCTTCACAGTGTTCAGATTGTGCGCACTCACGACCAACGCCCATTTGTCATATGGCTCATTTTGCGACTTTTTTATAGCAACTTTTTCAGCTTTATCATTTTTACGAAAAAAATGCCAAAACAATCAACAAGAAGCATCTCTCACATAATAGGAGATTCTTCACACCCCCTCTTGCCTCCCCCGTTCTCGGGGGAGAACAATGTTCAGACTATACCTTAATGAAATAATCAAAAGAGGTTTTGAGCGAAGCTAATGACAGATACATGACGCAGTTATTAAAAATCTGCGGTCATCTGCGCCCGTCTGCGTCATCTGCATGCCATCGCACACACAGCGCAGCCCGCTAAATTATCATTTTGTTCTCAGTTGTCATGCACCAGCCGGATGTACCAGTCTCCCGCAATCCGTTTGTACAGCGTGGTGTCGTTGTATGCCCTGCGGTAGATTTCGTTCAAGTCCCCGTGTTCCGTGACGTGCGTGTCGGGATTGCTTCCCAGCCCCGGGTCGTACACGAAGTCCTTGCTTGTGCCGCCCGTCGAGTAGCCGTGCGAGAAG
>CASELH010000018.1 GCA_949288715.1 uncultured Bacteroides sp.
CCTGCGCGAGGGGGTGATGGAGCGTTGCCGCTGCAGGCATTAAGGGCCTGCCCGGGAGCGTTTCAACCCTTGCTCGCGGCCTTTGAAAGGCTTGCTCGGTGGGGTTTAAAGGCTTGCTTGGCGGGGTTGGAGGCGGGGCTACGTTTCCTTGGTGGCCGCCGGTGGGCGGAAGGAATGTAGCCCTTGGTCTGGATTCTTGATGGTAGGCAGGTTATTGCGTGGCTGTATTTCGGGTCAGCGGATTGAAAAAAAACTCTATTTCAAATATTTCGGCTTTAAAATGTACATTATGAGGAGAATTATTTGTATCTTTGTCGCCCGAATTAAATGATGGAGCATTGGGCAAGTTTGATAAATATAAGATAGACTTGAAAGGGATGCGGACGGATTCATGCCGATATGAGTTCGTTTTAGACAATCAGTTTTTTGCGGATATTGATAACCCTGACATCGCGAAGGGTAATGTCCATGTCGTGCTGTCCGTCAAGAAAACTTCTCATGCTTTTGAGTTGCATTTCGGGACGGAAGGGACTGTATGCGTCTTGTGCGACCGTTGTCTGGACGAAATGGAGCAGCCTGTGGCATCGGAGGATGACTTGGTCGTGAAGTTCGGTCCGGAGTATGCCGAGGAGGGCGATAATCTGGTCGTCGTTCCCGAAGATGAGGGCATCCTCAATGTGGCATGGTTTATGTATGAATTCGTGGCCTTGGCTATCCCGATGAAGCATGTGCATGCGCCCGGAAAGTGCAACCAGGCGATGAGCAGGGCGCTGAACAAGCATCTTAGGGTATCGCCCGATGACGAGAACGAGGCGGAGGTCCCGGCAGATGGTGATGATGATGGCTTAGACGGGGAGGAGAGCACGCCGATTGACCCGCGTTGGAATGAATTGAAGAAATTATTAGATAACAATTAAAGTTTTAGAAAAATGGCACATCCTAAAAGAAGACAGTCAAAGACAAGAACTGCAAAGAGAAGAACTCATGATAAGGCTGTAGCTCCTACGCTGGCTATTTGCCCGAACTGCGGTGAATGGCATGTATATCACACAGTGTGTGGCGCATGTGGCTATTACAGAGGTAAACTCGCTATTGAAAAAGAGGCTGCTGTCTGATAGATAGGCAGGGCAAAATCAATTTATACTTAAATTGCGGGCGTCTAAAAAGATTTGTCTTTATGAAGCGTAAAAACAAACCTTTTTGGACTGCCTTCGTTTAGGTATTCTTATCTGTCAAAAGAAATTTAATGGAAAAGATAAATGCAGTAATTACGGGCGTCGGTGGGTATGTACCTGACTATGTCTTGACGAATGACGAGATATCGAAGATGGTGGATACCAACGACGAATGGATTATGACCCGTATCGGGGTAAAGGAAAGGCGAATACTGAATGAAGAAGGTTTGGGAAGCTCTTACATGGCGCGCAAGGCAGCAAAACAGCTGATGCAGCGCACCGGCTCCAATCCCGATGACATCGATTTGGTTATCGTCGCCACCACTACTCCCGACTATCATTTCCCTTCTACTGCTTCCATCTTGTGTGATAAGCTGCACTTGAAGAATGCCTTCGCATTCGACTTGCAGGCCGCGTGCAGTGGCTTTCTCTATGCAATGGAGACTGCAGCCAACTTTATTCGTTCAGGAAGATATAAGAAGGTAATTATTGTGGGGGCTGACAAGATGTCTTCCATGGTGGATTATACGGACCGTGCTACGTGCCCGATATTCGGCGATGGCGCGGCCGCCTTTATGCTGGAGCCTACGACGGAGGAGGTCGGCATTCTGGATGCCATCCTGCGTACGGACGGCAAGGGCTTGCCTTTCCTGCACATGAAGGCCGGCGGCTCGGTATGTCCGCCTTCTTATTTCACGATAGACAATCACATGCACTACATCTACCAGGAGGGGCGCACGGTGTTCAAGTACGCCGTTTCCAACATGTCCGATGTCAGTGCCGAGATTGCTGAACGTAATGGACTGAATAAAGATACTATCGACTGGGTCGTTCCCCATCAGGCCAATCTCCGCATTATCGATGCGGTGGCCCACAGGCTGGAAGTCCCTCATGAAAAGATGATGATTAACATCGAGCATTACGGCAACACCAGTGCGGGCACCCTTCCCCTGTGCATCTGGGACTTTGAAGATAAGCTGAAGAAGGGAGACAACATTATCTTTACCGCGTTTGGTGCCGGATTTACATGGGGAGCCGTTTACGTGAAGTGGGGCTATGATGGAAAGAAACAGTGATTTCGCTGGTAGATAGCTACTCTTGATATCATCCAATTTAAAAGAAACGCATCCTATTCTCATTCGATGCGTTTTTTTGTCATAACGCAAAACGACTGGAAGGTTATGCATAAAGCAGGATTTGTAAATATTGTGGGTAACCCCAACGTGGGCAAGTCTACCCTGATGAACGCGCTGGTTGGCGAACGCATCTCCATCGCGACATTCAAGGCGCAGACCACCCGCCACCGCATCATGGGCATTTATAATACGGACGACATGCAGATTGTGTTTTCCGACACTCCCGGCGTGTTGAAGCCGAACTACAAGTTGCAGGAATCCATGCTGAATTTCTCCACCTCGGCCCTGACGGATGCTGACGTGCTGCTGTACGTCACCGACGTGGTGGAAACTCCGGACAAGCACAACGACTTTATGGAGAAGGTGGAGCAGATGGATGTGCCTGTCTTGGTGCTGATCAACAAGATTGACCTGACCGACCAGAGTAAGCTGGCCGCGCTGGTGGAGACGTGGAACGGATTGCTGCCCAAGGCCGAGATTATCCCTATCTCGGCAGCCCACAAGTTTAACGTAGACTACGTGATGAAGCGTGTGAAGGAGCTGTTGCCCGACTCTCCGCCCTATTTCGACAAAGACCAGTGGACGGACAAGCCTGCACGCTTCTTTGTAACCGAGATTATACGTGAGAAAATCCTGCTGTATTACGATAAAGAGATTCCCTACTCCGTGGAAGTTGTGGTAGAGCAGTTCAAGGAAACCCCGAAAAGCATACACATCAATGCCGTGATTTATGTGGAGCGCGATTCGCAGAAGGGCATCATCATTGGCCGGCAGGGGCGTGCGCTGAAGAAGGTGTCCACGGAAGCGCGTTGCGATTTGGAGCGTTTCTTCGGGAAGAAAATCTTCCTGGAGACCTTTGTGAAGGTGGACAAGGACTGGCGCAATTCGGATAAGGAGTTGCGGAATTTCGGTTATCAGCTGGACTGATCACCTGTTGTTTTGTCATTTCATTCAGAATAAATATAGTGTATGGGAAACTTAGTAGCCATTGTAGGACGCCCCAATGTGGGAAAATCTACGTTGTTTAACCGCCTGACCAAGACGCGCCAGGCGATTGTGAACGAAGAAGCAGGAACCACCCGCGACCGCCAGTATGGCAAGAGCGAGTGGTTGGGACGTGAATTTTCGGTGGTGGATACCGGCGGATGGGTTGTCAATTCGGACGACATTTTCGAGGGGGAAATACGCAAACAGGTGCTGATGGCGGTAGATGAAGCCGATGTCATCCTGTTTGTGGTAGACGTGCAGAACGGGGTGACCGACCTCGACCAGGAGGTGGCCGCCATCCTGCGCCGCACCCGGAAGCCCGTATTGCTGATTGCCAACAAGGCCGACTCTTACGACTGGCAATACAATGCCGCCGAGTTTTACAGCTTGGGCCTGGGCGACCCTTATTGCATATCGGCCATGAGCGGTAGCGGTACGGGCGACATGATGGACCTGATAGTAGGGATGTTCAAGAAAGAGACTGCTGAGATAGTAGATGAAGACATCCCGCGCTTTGCCGTAGTGGGGCGCCCCAATGCGGGGAAATCGTCCATCATCAATGCCTTTATCGGCGAAGAGCGCAACATTGTGACGGAAATAGCCGGCACTACGCGTGACTCCATCTATACCCGCTACAACAAGTTCGGCTTCGATTTCTACTTGGTGGACACGGCCGGCATCCGCAAGAAGAACAAAGTGAATGAAGACCTGGAGTACTACTCGGTCATCCGCTCCATCCGTGCCATCGAGAACTCCGATGTGTGCATCCTGATGCTGGATGCCACGCGCGGCATCGAGAGCCAAGACTTGAACATCTTTTCGCTGATACAGAAGAACGCCAAAGGCCTGGTAGTCGTGGTGAACAAGTGGGACTTGGTGGAAAACAAAGATACGAAGGTCATCAAGACGTTCGAGAATGCCATCCGCGAGCGCCTGGCACCGTTCACCGACTTCCCCATCATCTTCGCGTCGGCGCTGACCAAGCAGCGCATTTTCAAGGTGCTCGAGGCTGCCCGCCAGGTGTATGACAACCGCCACACGCGCATCCCTACTGCCCGCCTGAACGAGGAAATGCTGCCGCTTATCGAGGCCTATCCGCCCCCTTCCATTAAGGGCAAGTACATCAAGATAAAGTACATCACCCAGCTGCCCAACACTCAGGTGCCCTCGTTTGTGTACTTTGCCAATCTGCCGCAATACGTCAAGGAGCCCTACCGCCGTTTCTTGGAGAACAAGATGCGCGAGCGCTGGAACCTGACGGGCACGCCTATCAATATATTCATCCGGCAGAAGTGATATCCTCTCTTGTGTGAGAACCGCTTCATTCAGCAAACTTAGTGCCCATGTATACATCCTTCCGTTGTTGTGTACATGGGCACATGGCATTTCTTGCTGTAACTTTGCGTCAGAAATTCAGGTTTTACCTGAATAAGATGAACAGTGCGTAACAGATGCCAGCTCTCCCACACCTATCCGACAATGGTCAAATGGGCTGTTAATTATGGAAAATAATCACCGCCTGTAATTCATCGGTGATACGCCGAGGTTCTTGTGCACATAACGGTTAAGGTAAGAGGGGGACGAGAAGTTGAGCATGTCTGCTATCTGGACAATGGTCAGCGACTTGTCCTTCAACAATCTTTTTATTTCCTGCACAGTGAAACGCTTAATCCAGTAGTTGGCAGAAAAACCGCTGAACTTCATGCACAATTCAGACAGATATTTCGGCACTACGCATAGCGCGGAAGCATAGTAGGCCACCTCGCGCTGCGTGCGGTAAGCACCGCTTTCCAGCATTGAGAAGAAACGGGAAAGTATCTGCGCTCCCTGCACCGGAACATCCACATATCCGTATATCCGGACGTGGAACTCATAGAAATCAAGGAATAGGGTGCGGATGGCACTCATCAGCACTTCCTGGTAGAAGTGGTGTGAGGTGTGGCGTAGGCGGCGTTCCACCTCCTCAAAGTCTGCCCGGCACATTTCACGTTCCTCCGACGTGAGTTTCATCACCGGGTTTAAGAACAGCGACATCGTACCCTTCACGTAGTAATTATTCCCCTCTGGCGAGCACATTTCAAGGAATGAATCAGCAATGTAGATGACTTTGCTGCGGAAATCCTCCGATGACACGACGCTTTCCACCAGCTTGTTGCTGACGATAATCATACAGTCGCCCTCCTCCATCAGGAAGCGGTTGTCGTTGAAACACACTTCACATGTTCCCCCGTAACAATATACGTGGGCAATGTACCGGTTGGCTGCTTCCGAACCAAGTTGCTCCAGCGTGTCTTTCAGAATAACATCTTCATTCATGATTGCCATAAGTCTATCGTTATATGATTATGCAAAAATAGAGATTTTATTCTTACTGCATGTCTTTTAATTCCGGGCATATTATCCTTTTTATCTGTTATTTGTGTATGTCTTGCAAGGGAGATGCTTACTAATTTTGCACCGTCAATTTAACAAATGGGAAGATTATGAATGCATTAAAGAAACTTCTGCTGTCCGCTGTCCTGCTGGTATGCGGCGGTGTGTGCACAATGAATGCACAAGAAAAGGTAACGACCGCAGGTGTGCCTGTGGTCAAGTTGAACAACGGCGTGGAGATGCCCCGATTTGGGTTGGGCACTTTCCTGCAGGGGTCCAATGAGATATGCAAGCAGTCGTGCCTCACTGCTTTGCGCGCAGGCTACCGCCACATCGACACGGCACATGCCTATTATGATGAGGAAGGCGTGGGCGAAGCCGTCAGAGAGAGTGGCATACCGCGCAGCGAGATTTGGATAACCAGCAAGCTCTGGCCTACGGAATACGGCGAGGGCAAGACGCTGAAAGCCATCGACGAGATGCTTGCCCGCCTCGGGACGGACTACATCGACCTGCTCTACGTTCATCAGCCTGTGGGCGATTATCTCGGCGCGTGGCGGGATATGGAGCGTGCCGTGAAGATGGGCAAGGTGCGTGCCCTCGGCATCAGCAACTTCGACTACAACGACGAGATGTGGAACGCCATCATGGACAGTGCCATCATAAAGCCCGCCGTGCTCCAGATAGAGTGTCACCCCTACGCTCAAAGGCTGGAGATGAGGAAGAAAGCTGCCGAACACGGCATCGTGGTGGAATGCTGGTTCCCGTTGGGCGGCGCAGCGAGCAACGGGGCATTACTGAAAGACCCGCTTATCAACCGCATTGCCGCCGCCCATGGTAGGACTCCGGCGCAAATCATCCTGCGTTGGCATGTTCAGGAGGGCTTTTCCGTCATCCCTGGTGCGACTAATCCCGGCTACATCAAGGAGAATATAAACATCTTCGATTTCCATCTGAACGACTGGGAGATGCATCGCATACGTGAGCTCAACAAGGAACAACGTTTCTTCAACTCCTCATTGGAGGATGTTGAGAAGATGGTGTGGAGTATGAATTTGTAGGCTAAGCCCTACGGGTGGTCTCTGCCCTTTCAAATAAAAAGAGGATATGCCGCTTGGTGGTGACACATCCTCTTTTTAATATATCCGTCCGGATATCCGGATTTATCCGTTGATAACCTTTTTCTCTTTGATTCTGGCCTTCTTGCCGGTAAGTTTGCGCAGGTAGTACAGCTTGGCGCGGCGTACTTTACCAATCTTGTTCACTTCGATGTGGTCGATGGCCGGCGATTCCAGCGGGAAGATACGTTCTACACCTACAGTTCCCGACATCTTGCGTACGGTGAAACGCCTCTTTTCACCATGGCCGGAGATTTTGATGACAACGCCGCGATATGACTGAACGCGCTCTTTGTTGCCTTCAATGATACGATATGCTACGGTAACCGTGTCGCCAGCCTTGAAGCTGGGGTGCTGCTTGCCGGTAGCAAATGCTTCTTCTGCAATTTTAATCAAATCCATGTCTTTTGTTATTAAATTGTTCATCGTTACAACGCAACATACCAGGCTTCTCTCTGTTTTTCCTGACAGCGATTGCGCGAAAGCGGTTGCAAAGGAACGAATTATTTGCCAGATACACAAATGTATGCCGTGCTTTTTTGCTTGATTGCCTTTAATTTCGTGTCTTTCGGCTGAAAAGCGCGGCAATGGCGGCATTAAGAGGAGTTAGTCGGGGCAATATGGCAAGCCTCGCTTGGCCCGGAAAGCCGGCGCGCAGGCCTTATAAGGCTGCCTTGCTGGCGTTCCAACGCTGGCGAGCGGGCGTTTCAACGCTGGCAGGCGGGCGCTGCACGGGCCTCCGGGCGGAGGGGGAAATGGGGCGGGCGGCAGATTATCTGGCGCAGCTTCTTGCTTGTAGACAAAAGATGGAGTATCTTTGCCCTGTAAATATAGCATGTTCAAAAGATGAAAAAATATGTTTTGCAGTGTGCCTCTGTCCTGCTTCTGGGCGTGGGGCTTGTGGTAGCGTCGTGCCGGCAGGGCAGCGAGGTGACCTATGTGGGCGGAGGCCGTGTGGCCATAGACAGCACTTGGGACGTGGCTCCCGATGCCGGGGCAGTGGCCTTGCTGGCTCCCTACAAGGCGCAGATAGACAGTGTGATGGGCGAGCGGCTGGGCACGGCTGCCACGGACATGGACCGCAGCAGGCCCGAGAGCCTGCTCTCCAACCTTGTGGCCGACGTGCTTAGGGAGTCGGCTTCCGGCGTGCTGGGGCATCCGGCGGACGTGGCGGTGATGAACATAGGCGGCATACGCAGCTCCCTGGCCAAGGGAGACATCACGGTGAAGGACGTGTACGAGATACTGCCCTTCGAGAACGCCCTGTGCGTGCTCACGCTGAAAGGCGACGTGCTCAGGCAGCTGTTTGCCGAGATGGCGGCCAAGGGCGGCGAGGGACTGAGCGGCGCCCGGCTGAAAATCACTGCTGACGGCAAGCTGGCCGGGGCCACCGTGGCGGGCAAGCCGGTGGATGATGAGCGGATGTACACCGTGGCTACCATAGACTACCTGGCCGAGGGCAACGACGGCATGCCCTCGCTGGCGCGGGCCGAGGAAAAGACCTTCCCGGCCGACATGGTGCTGCGCGACGTGTTCATGCGCTACGTCAGGCGCCAGACGGCTGCCCATCGGGCGGTCACTTCGCGTCTGGATGGCCGCATCAGCGTGGTAGAAACCATCTCTCTTATCGATGTAAAAGAATAATAAAAAGCCATTTATCCTATGAAACGTATCCTTATATGGGCCGTGGCGGCACTGTTGTTCCTCGTGCCGGCGGCTGCGCAAACACAGAGGCTCATTATCCTGCAAACCAGCGACACCCATAGCCGCATAGAGCCGGTGGCCACGACGGCTGCCGACGAAAGTGCGGGCATGGGAGGCACGGTGCGTCGCGCCACCTTCCTGAAGCAATTCCGCCAACAGCATCCCGGCGAGGTGCTGCTGTTCGATTGCGGCGACATATCGCAGGGCACACCATATTATAATATGTTCCGCGGTGAGCTGGAAGTGAAGATGATGAATCTAATGAAGTACGACGCCATGACGATAGGCAACCACGAGTTTGACTTCGGGCTGGACAACATGGCTCGGCTGTTCCGGCTGGCTGAGTTTCCCGTGGTGTGTGCCAACTACGACGTGAAGGGCACGGTGCTCGAGGGGCTGGTGAGGCCCTACGTGGTGCTGGAGCGCTCGGGGCTGCGCATCGGGGTCTTCGGCCTCGGCCCGCGCCTGCAGGGGCTGGTGGCTTCGGCCAACTGCAAAGGCGTCACTTACCACGACCCCGTGGAGGCTGCCCGCCGCGTGGCCGCCTTGCTGAAGCAGCAGGAGGGGTGCGACGTGGTGGTGTGCCTGTCCCACCTGGGCGCCCGCCTCAATGAGGCCGATGGCATGGACGACGAGCGCCTGATAGCCGCCACGAAGGACATCGACGTGGTGCTGGGCGGGCATACGCATACGTTTATGGAGAAGCCCATGCTCTACCGCAATGCGGAGGGCAAGGAGGTGCCTTTGCTGCACTGCGGGCAGAACGGCGTGTATGTGGGGCGCATAGACTTGGATGTGACACAACGGTAAAAGATAGTAGAGGAGAGATATCATGAAACGTACAGCATTTTTCGGTATAGTAATCCTGTTCGTGCTTGCCGCCTTGTCGGTGCAGGCACAAACCGACGGCCCCCGCTACCTGCCCTCTGCGGCCGACGGGGCATGCCGGCAGTGGGTCGACTCGGTGTTCTCGCGCATGAGCCTGCAGGAGAAAGTGGGCCAGCTGCTGGTGGCCAAAGTCATGGCGGAAGAAACCAAGGAGAACAAGAAGGAGATAAAAGAACTGGTGAAGAAAGACAAGATAGGCGGCCTGCTCTTCGGAGTGGGCACGCCCGAGGAACAGGCCATCCTGACCAACCTGGCCCAAAGCACTGCCAAGGTGCCCTTGATGGTGACGTTCGACGGCGAGTGGGGACTGGCTATGCGCCTGAAAGGCACGCCCGAATACCCGAGGAACGCCGCCTTGGGCTGCATACAGAACGATAGCCTGATAGAAGCGTATGGCCGCGAGGTGGCCCGCCAGTTGCGCCAGTTGGGCGTGGTGGTGAACTTTGCCCCGGTGGCCGATGTCAATACCAATCCGCTGAACCCCGTGATACACGTGCGCTCCTTCGGCGAAGACCCGCGGCTGGTGGCCGAAAAGACTGTGGCCTACGCGCGCGGGCTGGAGGCCGGCGGCGTGCTTTCCGTGGGCAAGCACTTCCCCGGGCATGGCGATACGGACAGCGACTCCCACAAAGTGCTGCCCGTGGTGTGGGGCGCCCGCCAGCGGCTGGACAGCATTGAGCTTCTTCCCTTCAAGGCCATGGTCCGGGCCGGGCTGGGCGGCATGATGACGGGCCACTTGCAGGTGCCTGCCGTCGAGTCGGACAGCGTGCTGCCTGCTTCGCTCTCTCCACGGGTGATAAACGGCTTGCTGAAGGAAGAGCTGGGCTTTGAGGGACTGGTGTTTACCGACGCCCTGGACATGAAGGGGGTGACCGCAGTGCCCGGCTATTACACCAAGGCCGTGCTGGCAGGCAACGACGTGCTGCTGGTGCAGTTCTCGGCCAAGGAGGCCTTGAACGAGCTGGTGGGAGCCGTCCGCTCGGGCGAAGTGCCGCAAGCGCTTATCGACGAGAAGTGCCGGAAGGTGCTGACGTATAAATACCTGCTTGGCTTGCGGGGCAAGCAGCGCAAGTTGCAGATAAGCGGACTGGGCTACCGCATCGACACGGAGGAGGCCCGCAGTTTGGCCTCCCGCCTGCGCAAGGCCTCGGTCACCGTGCTCAACAACTACTTCGACGTGCTGCCGCTGGCTACAGGGGGGCACGCCAAGATTGCCGTGCTCAGCATGGGCGGGCAGGAGGAGGCGGAAGACTCTGCTTTCGTGTCGGCCATGCAGCAGCTGGGCGCGGCCGATGTCTACCGTCTGCCGTGGAACGCTGACGGCACCGCCCGGGCCAAGGTGCGCGAAGCCTTGGCGGACTACAATCGCGTGGTGGTCAGCCTGGCAGGTTTCACCTACATCAGTGAAGACAATGTGGCCTTCCTGGCCAACCTGAATCTGCCTGCGGCAATGGTGTATGCCTGCTTCACGTCCTACAGGCCGCTGTCGTTGCTCACCCCTGCTTTGGAGAGGGCCAGTGCGGTGGTGTTGGCCCATTCGGCCGAGGCCGACGTGCAGAAGCATGTGGCACAGGTGCTGTTCGGCAAGGCCGGGGCCAACGGGCGGTTGTCCATGAGCATTGGGCGGCTGTTTCCCGCAGGCACGGGGTGCGACATTGTGCCGGGCATGAAGGCCGGGGCGCTGGTGCCCGATGACTACGGCATGAAGTCGTACGTGCTGCAGCGCATCGACCAGGTGGCCTTGAAGGGATTGCAGGCAGGCGCCTACCCGGGTTGCCGCATCTTGGTACTGAAAGACGGCCATGCGGTGTACGACAAGGGCTTTGGCGTGCACTCTCCGGTGGACAGCACCCGGGTACGGGCTACCGATATGTTCGACCTTGCCTCGCTGACCAAGACCACTGCCACGCTGCTTGCCGTGATGAAACTGTATGACGAAGGCAAGCTGAAGCTGGACGACAAGGCCTCCAAGTACCTTTCCTTCCTGCGGGGCACGAACAAGCGCAACATCACCATCCGCGAGTTGCTGCTCCATGAGTCCGGTTTGCCTCCCTACATCCGCTTCTATGTGGATGCCATCGACCCCCATTCGGTGCACGGCCCTTATGCCCAAAGTTGGAAGGACGAGTGGCACCAGACGCAGGTGAGCGAGCACAGTTACTATTGTTCGGACTTCAAGTTCAAGCGGGGCATGATGGCCGACAAGGAGAGCGCCACCCACACCTTGCCCGTAGCCCAGGGCATGTGGCTGAACAAGAACTTCAAGAACCACATGCTGCGCGCCATTGCCGGTGCCCGGCTCGAGGGCAAACGCTACGTGTACAGCGACTTGGGCTTCATCTTGCTGCAGCAGGTGGTGGAGTACATCACCCAGCTGCCCATGGACTTGTACTTGGATAAAGAGTTCTACGCCCCGATGGGTCTGCAGCGCACCCTCTTCCTGCCCTTGCAACGCTACACGAAGGCGGACATCATGCCCACGGCGTTCAACGACTTCCTCCGCCGGCAGGACCTGTGCGGCTACGTCCACGACGAGGCGGCGGCTTTCTTGGGCGGAGTGGCCGGCCATGCCGGACTGTTCTCCACGGCAGCCGAGGTGGCCCGCATCTACCAGATGCTGCTGAATGGCGGCGAGCTGGACGGCAAACGCTACCTCAGCGAGGCGACGTGCCGCTTGTTCACCACCGAGAAGTCCCTCATCAGCCGCCGCGGCCTGGGCTTCGACCGCCCGGACGTGGCCATCGTGCAGCGCAGTCCCTGTGCCCCATCGGCTCCCGAAGGCGTGTATGGCCATACCGGATTCACGGGCACCTGTGCCTGGGTCGACCCGGACAGCCGGACGGTGTACGTCTTCCTGAGCAACCGCCTCTGCCCCAATGCGTGGAACACGAAGCTGGTGGACATGGACATCCGCACCGACATCCAGGAGCTGGTGTTCGAGAGCCTGAAGCGGGAATGACAGGAGGGCAGTCGGAAAAATCCACCTGGGTAGCCGGAATTACCCAGGTGGGTAGTGATGACTGCCCAGGTGGGTAGCAATTGCTACCCAGGTGGATTTTCCAGAACGCTTAGGTAGGTAAAATAAGAATGCTGATTATCAATGCTATAAAAACAACGCGCCATGAAACGCCTTTTCTTCATATTCTTGTTGCTCCTCTTGCCGGGTATCCACTTGATGCCCGATGCCGGACAACTGAAACCCTCGTTTGACAGCCTGCCCGACCTGCAGCCCCATTTGGTCAACGCTCTCTGGCACAACCGCCAATGCACCCAGTGGGTCGACTCGGTGCTGCAGGGCATGACGTTGAGGGAGCGTATCGGGCAACTGTTCATCTACACCATCGCCCCGCAGCAGACGGCGGCCAACCGCGAGCTGCTCCGCCAGGTGGTGGAGGACTACAAGGTGGGCGGCCTGCTTTTCTCCGGCGGGCAGGTGCAGCACCAGGTGGCCCTGACCAACGAGGCACAGCAGTTGGCCGACGTGCCTTTGCTCATGACCTTCGACGGCGAGTGGGGGCCGGGCATGCGGCTGAAGCAGACGCCCTCATTCCCCCGCAACATGGTGTTGGGCTGCATACAGAACGACAGTCTGATTTATGAGTATGGTCGCGAGGTGGCCCGGCAGCTGCGCGAGCTGGGCATGCAGGTCAACTTTGCGCCGGTGGCCGATGTCAACATCAATCCCCGCAACCCCGTCATCAACACCCGCTCCTTTGGCGAGATTCCGCAAGAGGTGGCCGATAAAGTGGTGGCCTATAGCCGGGGGCTGGAGGCCGGGCGGGTGCTCTCGGTGAGCAAGCACTTCCCCGGGCATGGCGACACGGATGTCGATTCGCACAAGGCCTTGCCCGTGTTGGCCTTCTCGCGCCAGCGGCTGGACAGCGTGGAACTGTACCCCTTCCGCCAGGCCATCCGCGCAGGGCTGGGCGGCATCATGGTGGGGCACTTGGAGGTGCCGGCCGTCGAGCCGCAGCAGGGGCTTCCCGCCTCGCTTTCGCCCGCGGTGGTGTCGGGGTTGCTGAAGGAGGAAATGCAGTTCAAGGGCTTGGTGTTTACCGACGCATTGGCCATGAACGGGGTGGGAGGGCACTCCAATATCTGCCTGAAGGCTCTGAAGGCCGGCGTAGACTTGTTGCTGGTGCCCCGCCGGATAAAGGAGGAGATAGAGGCCGTGTTGTCTGCCGTGAAGCGCGGCGAACTGCCGGACAGCCTTATTACCGCCCGGTGCCGCAAGGTGTTGACCTACAAATATGCCCTGGGACTGACGGAGAAACCCCACATCCGGCTCTCCGGCTTGACCAGCAGGCTGAACACGCCCTCCACCCGCGAGCTGATGCGCCAGCTGGAGTGCTCGGCCATCACGCTGCTCAGCAACCGGGGCAAGATGCTGCCGCTGGACCTGTCTGTCAAAGACGTTGCCGTGCTCTGCGTGGGCGCTCCGTCGGTGTTCACGCCCTTTGTGCAGACGCTCTCCCACAGCGTCAAGCCGAAAGTCTTCCATTTGGGCAGAAACCTTCCGCCGGCCGATTGCAAGCGGCTGAATGCCGAGTTGCAGCACTATAAGCGCATCTTGGTGTGCCTGGCCGATAGGCACTTGGATGGGTATCAGGCGTTCTTCAAGCAATTCACACCCCAGGCGCCGGTGGCCTACCTGTGCTTCCTCCAGGGCAGGCAGGTAGAGCCTTTGGCTGACAAGATGGCTTCCGCAGGGGCGGCCGTGTTGCTGGCCCATTCGGCCAACCGGGAGGTGCAGAGGCAGGCGGCACGCATCGTGTGCGGCGAAGCGAGAGTGGACGGACGTCTGTCGGCCAGCATCGGCAGCGCGTTTCCGGCAGGTTGCGGGGTGACGCTGGAGGCCCGGACAGCCCCCCACATCGTGCCGGACGAATACGGCATGAACTCCCGCACCCTGGACAAGATAGACGAAATAGCCGAAGAGGGCATCCGCCTGGGCGCCTATCCCGGTTGCCAGATTGTGGTGCTGAAAGACGGCAACCGCGTGTACGACAAATGTTTCGGCACCCACACCGGGCAGAAGGGGGCTACACCGGTGGTGCCTACCGATGTCTACGACATTGCCTCCCTCACCAAGTCGGTGGCTACGGTGCTGGCCGTGATGAAGCTTTACGACAAAGGGCGTATCAATCTGACGGACCGCGTGGCCGACTACCTGCCCTTTTTGCAGGACACGGACAAGAAGAACATCACCGTGCGCCAGCTGTTGCTGCACGAGTCCGGGCTGCCGTCCACCATCTTGTTCTACCGCGAGGCTATAGACGACAGCAGTTATGTGGGCTCATTGTATAGGGGCAGGAGGGATGCCGCGCACACGGCCCGCATCGATGCCCGCACGTGGGGCAATCCCGGTTTCCGATTCAAGGCCGGGGTGGCCTCGAGCGTGCGCACGGACAGCTGCACCTGGCAGATTGCCGACGAATTGTGGCTGACCCCTGCCTTTAAGCGCGATTATCTGCAGGCCATAGCCGATGCCCCCTTGCTCAGCCGGCGTTATCGCTACAGCTGCGTGGGATTCATTTTGCTGCAGCAGCTGGTGGAGCAAAGGGCGGGGATGCCCATGGATGAGTTCTTGACACAAGAGTTTTATCGCCCCATGGGCTTGACCCATACGGGCTACTTGCCTTTGCGCTTTCTGGACAGGGACAGCATCATTCCCTCGTCCGTTGACGCCTTTGTGCGGAAGGACACCTTGCAGGGCTTTGTCCACGACGAGTCGGCCGCTTTCCTTGGCGGAGTGGCAGGCAATGCCGGACTTTTCTCCAACGCCGAAGAGGTGGCCACGATATGCCAGATGCTGCTGAACGGCGGGCAGCTGAACGGTCGCCGCTACCTCAGCGGCGAGACCTGCCGGCTGTTTACCACCACCGTCTCCCGCATCAGCCGTCGCGGCTTGGGCTTCGACAAGCCCGACAAGCGCAATCCGCGCCGCAGCCCCTGCGCTCTGTCTGCCCCGGCTTCGGTGTACGGGCATACGGGCTTCACCGGCACGTGCGCCTGGATGGACCCGGACAACAACCTGGTATACGTCTTCCTGAGCAACCGCACCTATCCCCGCGTGTGGAACAACAAGTTGGCCTCGCTGGACATACGCACCCGCATCCAGGAGGTGATTTACCAGTCGATGAAGAAGAAATAAGAGAGGGGGGCGTGCCTAATAGATTTGGCACGTCCCCCTCGCATTTTCCTGTGTCAGTATCTTCTTTTAGAACGAAATACCTATCCGCACCCCAATGTTGTTGAGGCCGTCCACGCCGCACTTCATCACCTCGCCTTGGTTGGTGGCATAGCTGTAGTAGGCGGCAATGTGCAAGCCGGGGCCGTAGGCCCACGGGAAGATGTTGATGCCCACCTCGGGTGACACGTAGAAGCCCCATGTGTTGTCTTCATTCTCGAAGATGTTGAACTCCGAGCTGAGGCGGGCGTACTGTGCACCCATCCTCAGGCCGGCATAGGGCTGGAAGGCTCGCCCCCTGTTCCAGGCGTAGCGCGTCTCCAGGCCAAAGGGCAGTTGGAAAGTGCTGTGCTGCTGGTCGGTGGTGAGGCTGGCGCTGCCGCTGGTGATGGTGTGCCGCGGCACATATTCGTGGTTGGTGTGATAGGCGAGGAAGGCGCCTATGCCCCAATTCTCCGTCAGGAAGTAGCCGCCGTCGAAGTTCATGCCCCATCCGCTGGAGCGGTCGGTAAAGTTGTTACCCAGGGGGAAGTTGTACTGCCAGTCTATGTTGGCATAGCCGTTGTCCGTCATCTGTGCCTTGGCGGGCAGCGCGTAGCAAAGTGTGGCCAAGGCGACAAGCACGAGGCTCTTGAAAGAAATATGTTTGATGGTTTTCATATCCGGTTTATTTTAAAAGATGATGTATAATGAAGGTTTGCCGGCGTGCCGTGTCAGCGCGTCAGGTAGGCCGACTGCTCGAACGACTGGTTTACGCCGTCGATGGCCTGCTGCACATCGAAGGCTTGCGAGCCACTGAGCTGTCCGGTCATGTAGCTGCTCCACACCACGGGCAGTTGTTCGTCTTCGCCTTGCGGGGCTTTCAGGTCGAGCATTTCGGCAATGAAGGCTCCCGTGCTGAAGCCGTAGTGCACCACGTAGGGGTAGTACCAATGGCCCCAGTTGCCCCAATAGCCCAGGTCCCAGTAGCCGGAGTAGTTCCACCACCATTCGGGGCTTCCGGCCACAATGGCGTGGTAGGTGTTCTCCACGTAGCTCACTTGCAGGCCCAGGTCGGCAGCTTCGCGCTCGTCGGTGCGGGTGTAGCCCCGGCTCTCCATGTTGTCGGCATAGGTGTCGATGATGCGCCGGGCATTGCTGTCTTTCCAATATTGTGCCGAGGGTGAGTTGCCTATCAGCAGAATGCTGTCCGGCAAGTAGAAGGTTTGGGCGGCGGCGAAGTCGTGCCCGGTGTCGTGGTCGGTGTAGACCATAAACTTGTAGTCGAGTTCGCCCCTGTCGGGCTCTTTTTCGCAGGCTGCCAGCGTCAGTGTGGCCAGCAGCAATAAGGGAATCATTTTTTTCATACGTTCTCTGTTTAGGTTGAATACTTTGTACTATAGGAACGCAAGGAATGTGCCAAGGTTGCGTGCCGATGGCATAAACTGTGTTAAAACAAGGAGCGGGCACCCGGGCCACGCTGTGTGGCTGTCGGGGTGCCCGCCCTCTGCGGTCTGTGCGGAAACGCTGTTTTCCGGGTGTTGCATCACTGCCTTGCTGGGGTTGGAACGCTACCGCGCAAGGGTTGAAACGCTACCGTGCTGGCTTTGAAACGCTACCGCGCCGGCGTTTGGATGCGTGCCGTCCAGCCTCCTCCCGGCATCATGCGTGCCGTCAGCTTGTCGGAGGCGGTCACGGTGCGTGTCTCCTTCCGGTAGTCGGTGGCTTCGCGGTCGGCGTTCACGCCGTCGCTGAAGATTTCGGCCTCGAACATGCCCTCGCCCAGGAACGACAGGTCGATGTCGAGGCTGCGCGCCGTCCAGTTGGTCAGGGCGGCCACATACCAGGTGTCGCCTTTGCGGCGTGCCAGGGCAATGTATTCGCCCACCTCGCCTGCCAGCACCACGGTTTCATCGAAGGTGGTGGGCACCAGGGCGATGAAGTCGGTGCACTCCTGCTCCTTCATGTAGCGGCTGGGGCTGTCGGCCAGCATCTGCAGGGGCGCTTCGAACACGGTGTACATGGCCATCTGGTGCACGCGGGTGCCTGTGCTCATGGGGCGGTCGTTGCTGGTGCGGAATTCGCTCTTGGTGGCGTTGCGCATGGCGCCGGGCGTGTAGTCCAGGGGGCCGGCCAGCATGCGCAGGTAGGGGATGGTGACATCGTAGCGGGGGAAGTCGTGCAGGGGCGCGCCTTTGACGATGGGCTCCCACTTGGCGTTCTCCAGTCCCTTCACGCCCTCGAAGTTCAGTATGTTGGGGTAGGCGCGTTGCAGCCCGTAGGGCTTCAGTCCGTGCAGGTCGAGCAGCATGTGGTGCCGGGCGGCGATGTCGGCCATCCGCTCTATGGAGGCAATGGCCACCTGGTCGTCGCGGTCGAAGAAGTCTACCTTGAAGCCTTTGATGCCCATCTGTGCGTAGTGCTTCATGATGGCTTCCGTGTCGGGGCATTGGTCGCTTCCGCCTGTCAGGTTGCGCCAGCTGGCCCACAGGATGATGCCCACGCCTTTCCGGTTGCCATAGGCTACGAGTTCTTCCAGGTCGATGTCAGATTTCAGGTCCTCCAGCAGCGACTCGGTGCCGCTCCAGCCGTCGTCTATAATGATGTATTCCAGCTTGTTGTCGGCGGCAAAGTCGATGTACTTCTTGTAGGTGGGCGTGTTCATGCCTGCCTTGAAGTCCACGCCGGTCAGCATGCAGGCGTTCCACCAGTCCCAGGCCACTTTGCCGGGCTTTATCCACGAGGTGTCTTCTATGCGGCAGGGCGGGGCTAGGCGTTGGGCCATGTCGTTGTTGGCCAGCTGGGTGTCTTGGGTCGATACCAGCACCACGCGCCAGGGGAAGGTGCGCTGGCCGGAGTTCTTGCCGGCGGCGTAAATCCGGTCGGCCCTGCGGGTGGGCACCAGGTTCAGGCGGTTGTGCCCGCCTATCTTGTTCTCCAGGGGGATGGGGGCAAACTCGGCCTTCAGACTGTTGGCCTTTGCCTCGTTGCGCAGCAGGAACATGCCCGGATAGTTGCTCAGCCCGGCCTCCATGATGACGGCCTTCTTGCCCTCGGGCAGGCACACCATGAGCGGCGTGATGGCCAGCGAGTCGGCATACAGCTTCGACAGGGGCACCTCATCGTAGTACGATTCAAAGGAGAAGCTGTAGCGTTCGCCTCCCCGGTTGTCGTTGATGTAGGGGATGAAGGCGGGATAGTCGGCGGCAAAGTTGAACTCGGCCGTTTCGTTCTTGATGTCGAACGCCCGCTTCCGCTTGCTTACAAAGCGGTAGGCGGCTCCGTCGTCGTAGGCGCGGAATTCCACACTGTAGCCTCCCCGGCAGTTCAAGGTCAGCTGGTTGTAGTGGTCTTCCACTTCGGCTTTTTTGTAGAAGGGGGTGGGGAAGGAGGTCTGCACCGAGGTGCGCTTTGCTCCGGTTACTTTGACATTCTCTCCCCATCGGAATGACGTTTTGGCACCCTCCATGCCTTGCAGGGCGATGGCCGATGGGAGCAATACGGTGGTTCCGTCGTGAGCGATGCTCCAGGTGAGTTGCCCGTCTGTTTCGATGGTGATGTTCAGCTTGCCGTCGGGCGAGGCAAGGCGGTACTGGCGCGCGCTTGCGGGGGTGGCGCTCCACAGGGATAACAGTGCCAATACGGCAGGCAGCAGTGCCTTTTTGAGTAAGTTGTTTCGCATAAATGTGTCTCTTTTTGTTTATGTTTGAGTAATTGTATGTAAATGATATACGCTGTGTGTTTTATTTTTCATCCGCAGATGACGCGGATAACGCAGATTCTTTTCTTTTGTCATGCGTCAGTGAAGCATCTCCCGGTGCATACAAGGGAGTCTTCGCTTCGCTCCCTTAGAATGACAGATACAGAATGGCTGATACACATGGGCGAAGCCCCTTGAAAATCCGTGTTATTCGTGTCATCTGCGGATGAAAAATAAACGTGCGCTAAATTTTATGTTATGAACCTTATATGTTGTTTATTTCTTCCAGTTCTTCCTGAGTGAAGGCCGTGTTGCCTATGGCCTTCAGATTGTCTGCCAACTGGGCTACCGAGCTGGCACCGACGATGACCGATGTGACCGCTTCGTCCTTGAGCAGCCAGGCCAAGGCCATTTCGGCCAGCGTCTGCCCGCGCCGGGCGGCTACGGCGTTCAGCGCCTTGATGCGTTGCAGGGTGGCGGGGGTGAGCGTGTCTTTCTTCAGGAAAGCGTTGTGCGACATGCGCGAGCCTTCGGGAATGCCGTTCAGGTAGCGGTCGGTCAGCAGACCCTGGGCCAAGGGGGAGAAGGCAATGAATCCCGTCCCGTTGTCTTGGGCTTGCCGGAGGATGCCTTCCTGTTCAGGCTCGCGGTTGAACAGGTTGTAGCGGCCTTGGTACAGCAGGCAGTGCACATCCCGTTCCTCCAGGTAGCGGTAGGCAAACTCGGCCTTGTCTTTCGGGTATTTGGAGATGCCCACATAGAGCGCTTTGCCTTGCCGCACGATGTCTACCAGCGTCTGCAAGGTCTCTTCCAGCGGCGTGTCGGGGTCGTACCGGTGGCTGTAGAAGATGTCCACATAGTCCAGATTCATGCGCTTGAGGCTTTGGTCGAGGCTTGCCATCAGGTGCTTGCGCGACCCCCATTCGCCGTAGGGGCCGCGCCACATGTCGTGTCCCGCCTTGGTGGAGATGAACAGCTCGTCGCGATAGGGCAGGAAGGATTTCTTCATGATTTGCCCGAAAGTCTCTTCGGCCGAGCCGTAAGAGGGACCATAGTTGTTGGCCAGGTCGAAGTGGGTGATGCCGTGGTCGAACGCGTAGTGTGCCATGGCCAGCGAGTTGGCCAAAGGGTTTACATCGCCGAAGTTGTGCCACAACCCCAAGGAAATGGCTGGCAGCAGGATGCCGCTTCGTCCGCAACAGCGGTAGGCCATGCCGTTGTCGTAGCGGTCTGTCGCAGGAGAGTAGATGTCCGGTATCATAGTGGTGGAGGTGGGTTTAAATGTCGATGCCCATGATGTAGTCGTTCATGTAGTACCCGTTGCCGATGGGGAAGTCGCCTTCGCGCACCTTGCGCATGCCCATGTGCTCGTAGAAGTGCAGGGCTTTGTTATGCCGGTTCACGTTCAGCTCCATGGTGCACGGGGCAGGGTGCACCTCCTTGATGTACTTGATGGCTTCGCGGAAGAGGAAGCTGCCGCAATGCGCGCCCTGGAAGTAGGGCAGCACGTAGATTTTCTGGAGGTGGAACAGGTCTTTCCCTTCCGGCTGGACGGACACGTAGCCCGCCGCCTCGCATTCTTCGTAGGCCAGGAGGTAGACGTGGCCTTCTTCTTCCATCTGCTTGCGGATGTTTTCTTCGGAGTACATCCACTCCATCATGTAGTCTATCTGTTCGGGGGTAATGATGTCTTTATACGTTTCCGGAAAGACCTGCCAGACCAGCTTCCGGATGAGCGCGCAGTCGTCTGTCGTCGCTTTTCTGATGGTAAACATGTCTTGTTGAAGTTTTAAGTAGTAACTTTACGAGGTTTCCTTACATTCCCATGATTACTTCTACCGTGTGTACGCCGGGTTGCTGGCGCACCAAGTTGCCGCTGATGGCCTGCCCGTCTACGGTGATGCCCTTCACGCCCTTGCACACGCCGTCGGGGTTCTTCACGGTGATGTGGTACTCTGCTCCGCGGAACTTGCGCTTCACGCTGAACGCTTTCCATCCGGCAGGAATGCACGGGTCGATGACCAGTCCGTCGTAAGCCGGCTTGATGCCCAAGATGAACTGGGTGATGGCATAGTAGTTCCAGGCAGCGGTGCCGGTGAGCCAGCTGTTCTTGGCCTCGCCGGGGCGGGCAGCGTCTTTGCCGGCTATCATCTGCGAGTACACGTAGGGCTCTACCTTGTGCAAGGCACTGTGTTCTTCGGTGTACGAGGGGCATATCTTGCGGAAGTACTCCCAGGCGCGGTCGCCGCGTCCCAATACGGTTTCGCCGATGATGACCCACGGGTTGTTGTGGCAGAAGATGCCGGCGTTCTCCTTGTATCCGGCAGGGTAGGTGGAGATTTCGCCGTATTCCACGTAGTAGCGCGTAAAGGCGGGGTTGTTCAGCACGATGCCATGCTCGCAGTCCAGCCGCTCTTTTACGGAGTCGAGCGCCCGTTGCACCATGCCTTCCTTCAGCCCGATGCCGGCCATGCTGCACCAGCCTTGCGACTCAATGAAGATTTGCCCTTCTTCATTCTCCTTCGAGCCGACTTTATTGCCGAAGTAGTCGTAGGCGCGCAGATACCAGTCGCCGTCCCAGCCATATTGCTTCACGGCATCCACCATCTGGTCTATGCAGGCTTGTGCGCGGTCGGCTTCCTCTTCCTTGCCTATCTGGCGGCACAGTTCCGCGTAGTCGCGTCCGCACACCACGAACAGGCCGGCTATCATCAGCGATTCGGCTTTCGAGCCTTCCGTCTTGTTTTCGGTGGTTTGGAACGATTCGTTGGGGTCCCACGAGAAGCAGTTCAGGTTGAGGCAATCGTTCCAGTCGGCGCGGCCTATCAGGGGCAGTTTGTGTGGTCCCAGGTTGTTTACCACGTGGTTGAACGATATGCGCAGGTGCTCGAACAGCGAGACTTCCGACCCTTCCTGGTTGTCGAACGGCACGGGCTCCTGCAGGATGCCGAAGTCGCCCGTCTCCTTGATGTAGGCCACGGTGCCGAAGATGAGCCACATGGGGTCGTCGTTGAAGCCTCCGCCTATGTCGTTGTTGCCGCGTTTGGTCAAGGGCTGGTATTGATGATAGCAGCCTCCGTCGGGGAATTGGGTGGAGGCAATGTCGATGATGCGCTCGCGGGCTCGTTCGGGTATCTGATGCACGAATCCCACCAGGTCTTGGTTGCTGTCGCGGAAGCCCATGCCCCGGCCTATGCCGCTCTCGAAGAAGGAGGCTGAGCGCGACATGTTGAAGGTAATCATGCACTGGTATTGGTTCCATATATTGACCATACGGTCCAGCTTCTCCTCACCGGTGTTGACTACGTAGATGTCCAGCAGGCGGTCCCAATAAGCCTTCAGCTCGGCAAAGGCGGCATCTACCTTGGCGGTAGTGTCCAGCGAGGCTATCATGGCCCGGGCTTTCGTCTTGTTCACGATGGGGCAGGTGGGCGTGCTTTGCAGGAGGGTGCTGTTGGCGGGAGTATGCGGCTCAAATTTCTCCTCCTGCTTGTTTTCTACGTAGCCGAGCAGGAAGATGAAGTCTTTGCTTTCGCCCGGCGCCAGTTCTACCTCTATATAGTGGGAGGCAATGGGGCTCCAGCCATGGGCGATGCTGTTGCCGGGCTGCCCCTCCAAAACCTTTTCCGGCTTGCTGAACTCGTTGTACAGGCCGACAAACGTCTCGCGGTCGGTGTCGAAACCGTTGATGGGAGTGTTTACGCTGTAGAAGGCATAGTGGTCGCGCCGTTCCTTGTATTCCGTCTTGTGGTAAATCACCGGGCCGTCCACCTCTACTTCGCCTGTCGAGAAGTTCCGTTGAAAGTTCTCCATGTCCGTGGCGGCATTCCACAGGCACCATTCCGCAAAAGAGAAGAGTTTCAGCCTCCGTGTCTTGTCGCTCTTATTGCGCAAGGTCAGCTTTTGCACTTCCGCTTGCGTGTGGAGGGGCACGAAGAACAGCACGCTGGCCTCGATGCCCGCCTTGGCACCCGTGATGCGGGTATAGCTCATGCCATGACGGCATTCGTAGAAGTCGAGCGCCGTTTTGCAGGGTTTCCATCCCGGCGACCAGATGGTGCCTCCGTCGTTGATGTAGAAGTACCGCCCCCCATTGTCCATCGGCACATTGTTGTAACGGTAGCGGGTGATGCGGCGGAATTTGGCGTCTTTATAGAAGGAGTATCCTCCGGCAGTGTTCGATATCAGTGAGAAGAAGTCTTCGTTGCCCAGGTAGTTAATCCAAGGCCAGGGCGTCTTGGGGTCGGTGATGACGTACTCGCGGTTGGCGTCATCGAAGTATCCGAATCTTTTGTCTTGCATGTCGTTTATCAGTTGAATGGTTAATATCGGTTAGTCGGCTTCAAATTTATAAACTTTTCGCTGAATGCCGTCATCAGTTTGCCCCTTTTTGTTCCAAATGAAACATATAGTATCGGAATTTGATAAAAAACGCACAGTCCGATATCCTCCCTGCGGGCTATATTTGCAAAGAAAAAACTCTCATAGTATGGAAAACAAACTGTCCTCTAAGCTTTGCAAAACATTGTGCTTGGCAATGTGCTTCTTTGCCGTCCCCTTTGTCTGGGCAAGCCAGCCGCTCCGCGAACACATCCTGCTGGATGAGGACTGGCGCTTTGCCTTCGGGAATGCGTCTTCGCCGGAAAAAGACTTTGGCTGTGGCACCGAGTATTTCAATTACCTCACCAAGGCGGCCTCCATTCACAACGCAGGACCCTATAGCGACAAGTTCGACGATTCCGCCTGGAAGCGTGTGGATTTGCCCCACGATTGGGTGGTCGACCTGCCCTTCGACTCCCTTGCCAGCCATAGTCACGGATATAAGACGGTGGGCTATCGTTATCCCGAAACCAGTGTCGGCTGGTATCGCAAGACGTTTAGGGTGCCTGCGGAAGATTTGGGACGCCACATCACCCTCCGCTTCGACGGTATTTTCCGCGATGCCCGCATTTGGGTGAACGGCTTTTATGTAGGCCATGAGCCCAGCGGATACGCCGTGCAGGTGTACGACATTACTGATTATCTTAATTATGGTGGCGACAACCTTATCTGCGTCCGCGCCGATGCCACGCTGGAGGAAGGCTGGTTTTATGAAGGCGCCGGCATCTATCGCCACGTCTGGCTGGACAAGACGGAGCCCGTGCATGTGACCCCTTTCGGCACGTTTGTGTATAGCAGGCTTGAGGCTCCCTTCGACACCGCCATGCTCATGGTGGAAACCACGGTGGAAAACTCCGGTCTGGCATCTGCCGGCTATACCTTGCGCCATACGTTGCTCGATGCCGACGGACAGGTTGTTGCCCGGTGCGAAACCACCCCCAACTCCCTGCTGCCTAAAACAACCGGCACCACCCTGGCCGGCATGACCGTTTCCCGCCCGAAACTGTGGAGCACGGATACACCATATTTATATACTGTGCGCACCGAAGTGTATCAAGGCGAACGGCTGGTCGACACTTACCTCACCACTACCGGCATCCGCCACATAGCTTTCGACCCCGACCGAGGTTTCCTTCTGAACGGCCAGCCGGTAAAACTGAAAGGCGTGAACATGCACCAAGACCATGCCGGGGTAGGGGCAGGCCTTCCTGATGCCCTGCAGACCTATCGCCTGAAGCAGTTGAAGAAATTCGGTTGCAATGCCTACCGCTCCTCCCACAATCCCATGACACCCGAAATGCTCGATGCCTGCGACCGCGAAGGCATTCTGGTCATTGAAGAAAACCGCCTGACGGGCATCAACCAAGAGCACCTGGGCCTGCTGCGCCGCATGATTGAGCGCGACCGCAATCATCCTTGTGTCATCCTTTGGAGCGTGGGCAACGAGGAGTGGGGCATCGAAGGCAAGGTGACCGGCGAGCGCATTGCCGCCACCATGCGCGAGTATTGCCATCGCTTCGACCCTACGCGCCCCATGACGGTGGCCAGCAGCGGCGGTGCCGAAATCATTAAGCCTGCCGATGTGGCCGGCTACAACTATATCCTTCAAAACCCCGTGGAACAGCATCGCAAGGACTATCCGCAACGTTGTGCTCTTGGCTCGGAGGAAACCTCCGGTTGCGGCACGCGTGGCATTTATTTCACCGATGCCGCCTCCGGGCGCATGATGGCTCACAACCGTAAGCCCAATGGCCGGGACAGTCTGCTGAACTGCATAGAGCGCGGCTGGAAGTTCTATGCCGAGCGCCCTTACTTGGCGGGATTGTTCTATTGGACGGGCTTCGACTACCGTGGCGGACCCAATCCCATGAAGTATCCGGCCACCGGCTCCCAGTTCGGCATCCTGGACTATTGCGGTTTCCCGAAGGATGAGGCTTATTACCTGAAGTCATGGTGGACGGAAGAGCCCGTGCTCCACATTCTGCCCCATTGGAATTTGCCCGAATCCCACGTGGGCGACAGCATCGACATCTACGTCTATAGCAATTGCGATGAAGTGGAACTTACCGTCAATGGCAAACGCCTTGGCCGCAAGTCCATGCCGGAAAACGGGCACTTGTCCTGGCGGACAGTCTATCGCCCCGGCAAGGTGAAAGCTGTTGGTTACAAATCCGGCAAGCGCATCCTTACGGAACAAGTTGAGACTGCCGGTGAGGCTTCCCGCATCGCCCTTTCGTCCGATTATCTGGCGCCCCATGCCGATGGGCACGACCTCTTTGTGGTCAGCATGGAGTTGCAAAACCGGAAGAAACGTTTTGTCCCCGATGCCTGCCCCATGCTGACGTTTACCGTCAGTGGCCCCGTGCGCATCCTGGGCGTAGGCAATGGCGACCCCGCCTGGCATGATGCCGAGCGCCCGGCCGACCGCGATGCCCGCACCTTCCGGGTACGTGCCTTCAACGGCCTGGCGCAAGTGCTGTTGCAAAGCATAGCAGGCGAGGCGGGTGAAGCTACGCTCACCGTGGAAGGCGAAGGCCTGGCACCTGCCACGCTTACTTTGGATGCGGATTAAGGGCGCATCACTCAAACTGCAGCGTCCCGAAGAACTGCGGGCAGTGGAACTGCGGCTTTTCCAACCGGATGGGGCTCCACGACAGGAAGTGGGGCGTCTGCAGCTTGTCGCCGCACTTGTAGAAGTTGCCCTTCATCACCTTGCCGTCCAGCGTGTCGAGGTGGTGGCGGAAGAAGGCGGTGGTGGGGATAACCAGTGCCAGCTCCCACGTGCACTCGCCCACGCGTTCCTCGAAAGGCTCGTTGCCCAGCGAACTCCAGCGTTTCACCGTGGCCACCACAGCGGGGTCGGCCATGGGGCGGTCGCCCGGCCGTCCGGCCTGAATGAGCAGCTTGGCGGCGCAGTTGCACTCGAAGTTGTAGTAGAAATCGTTCGCCTCGGGCGACACGAAGAACTCGGCGCAGGCGTCTTCCCACACCTTGCCGTTGTCCGTCGCAGCCACGGCGCGCACGCTGGCCTCCGTCACACGGTAGTTCACCAGTATTTCCTTGCCCGTGTGCGCTATGCGGAAGGCGGCCTGAGGCTTGTAGGGATACTCCTTCCAGTTCACCTGGTCGATGGGCTGGAACTCCACGCCGTTCCGGTCGAGCAAGGCGGGCACGTCCTGTGCCTCCACGGGGGCAGATACCTGGATTTTCTTTACAGTGAGTTGCTTGGACTGTTGGGCATAGCCCAACGAAGTGCCTGCCGTGCAGAAGGCGGCTAGCACAAGTGAGGGGTAAAACAGATGTTTCATGTCAATGGTAAGTTAATAAATTAAACGTTGGCAAAGATAGCGGATAAATAGAAGTATGCCACGGATGCGGGGGATTTTTTCCCAGTTAGGGAAAACTTATTTCCCGGTCAGAACGTATTTATTGCCTAACTGGAGGGAAAATGACTCCTAACCCTCCCGCTGTGCCGGAAGGAGAAAAGGCCATACAGAAACCTTGTCCCAGCCATGCCTGCCTCTCACTCCGGTAGTGAAAAGAAGGGGCAATCAACAACCTTTCCGTATGGCCTTTAAAACTCTTTTTGAGGCTATAGAAAGCAACCGTCCTGGCGTAGTATTGCTACCATCCTGGCGTAGTATCGCTACCGACCGGGCGTAGGAACGCTACTAACCGCTGATTACCAGCTACTATCTACTGCCTACTGACTGCTTCCCATCACTTCTTTATCGCCACATCCCAGCCGGAGAGCACGTCGCCGTAGAGGTAGAAGGTGACGGTGAAGGTGGTGTTGCTCGCTGCGTCGGTCACTTCATACCAGCGGGTGGCGTCGTAGGCATCGACCTGCTTGTAGTCGCCCAGCGAGAGGGGGGCAAGGTCGGTCTTGCCGGACTTTTCGGCCACGAGCTGCTGCATGCGCGCCTCGATGCGCTTCATCACGCCGGCATGCTGGAAGGGGTCGGCATTGGCCACTCTCGGGTAGGTGGCCTTGATGATGCCGCCGTTGGCCGCACGCACGGCCTTCACGCTGTCGGTATAGGCGCGGAATTGCTTCTTCACTTCGGGCGAGCGCAGGCCCAGCATGGTGAAGATGGCGATGCCCTGGGCTCCGTTCTTCAAAGCCTCGTCCATGCAGGCAAACATCTCAGGTCCGTCGGTCACCATCAGGCCGCAGTACAGGGTGGTCATGGGGTTTTTGTCGCGGGCGTTCTCAATGGTGCAGTCGGTCACGAAGCTCGGGTCCATGGTGTAGAAGTTGTGGTAAACCATGGGGAATACGATGTCCAGATTCCACTTGCCCCAGTCCTGGCGCACCATGCGCGACGACATCTTGGGCGTGGGGAAGGGCGAGGCGGCCATCTTCTTGCCGTAGGAGTGTACGGTCTCGGCAATCATGTTGGCCACTTCCGAAATCTGGTCGCAGCGGAACTGGCGCCACTTCACGTCGAGCGACGGGTCTTCCTGCTCGCGTGGGTCGTAGCCGTACTGTTCCTGGAATTTCTTCAGCATGGCGGGGTGGTAGCCGTAGTCCCAGGCTGCATATTCACGGTCTTGCACAATGCCGTACTTGGGCCACAGCGTGGTGGGCAGCACCACGTCCACGAAGCGGTTGTAGTCGATGGCAATGCCGTTGAGGCCCTCTACCTCGCAGTATGATTTTACTTTTTCTTTGATGAACTCGCGCACCTCCGGCAGGGCGGGGCACATGAACTTGTAGTAGTCTACGTAAGCCGTGGTGTCGGCCAGGCTCTTGCCGTTGCGGTTCACGCTGAGCCATTCGGGATGCTCCTTCACGATGCGGTCGCGGTCGTGCTCCAGGTTCATGGTCCACAACCAGGCATAAACCTCGATGTTGTGCTTGTGGGCAATGGGGATAGCCACGCGGTAGTCGTCGGGCGTAGGGGCGTTCAGCATGATGCCTTCCAGTCCCAGGTCGTTCATCACCTGGCAGATGGAGTCGAAGTTCATGCCGGGTCGGTAGTCCAGCCACGTCCAGAACAATGGGTACTCCTTCTTCACTTCTTTCTTATTCTGTTGGCACGAAAAGAGGCCAATCGTTACACATGCCGCCAGCAGCAAGGCAGGCAAAAATCTCTTTTTCATAAATGATATTGTTTTTAATTAGGGTTTAAATGACAATTTAGCTTTGCACTTTTTCTTTCGCTTGCCCGAAAGAAAAAGATGCCAAAAAGAAAGGGCCCCGGCTGTGCCCGTCGGGCTACTCCGGCCAGCTTTCAGCCTAAGGGGCAGAAACTCGCTTCGCTCAGACAGTCTGCCCCTTTTCACGGCTGAAAACTGTCCTCCGCTTCACGCCCGCCGGTCAATGCCGGAAGCCATGCGGCATTGGACACTGCATTAACATGATGTAGAGACGTGGCGTGCCGCGTCTCACAGGCCGAAAGGCCTGTCGCCCAACGCCGCATGGCCGCGCCTAAGCGGAGGGGCGTGAAGCGAAGAGCGCATTTTTGCGTGAAGAACGGCAGACTGTCTGAGCGAAGCGAGTTTCTGCCGTTTAGCAAAAATGTGCTCGGAGTAGCCCCGGAGATTCAGCGCTTGACTTTTTTCTTTTGGTATCTTTTCTTTTTGCGTCAAGGCAAAAAGAAAAGTACATTATATCTTTAACTTGATATGCAGCCTCTCCAAGCACCACGTCACCCCGATGACCACGAAGGCGAAGCCCAGGCAGTTGACGATGCTCATGAAGCCGTGGGTCAGCCAGTCGGGCAGCACCACGCCTGTCACGTCGGCAGAGCCGTAGAACACGTAGGGCACCAGGTAGGTGGTCAGCGTGGCCGTTCCGGCAGGACGTATAGCTTTGAACCAGCCCGTCAGTCCGTGGTCGGCCAAGGCAGTCAGCACCGTGTATCCGGCAATGGAGATGGCAATGACGTAGAACACCCAGGGAGGGGTGGCTCCAATCTTCGCCACAATCCAATACTGGTGCAGGGCAATGCCTATCAGCAGGGCTATGGCGGCAGCCAGCAACCCGCTACGCAGTTTCCACAACGTGCTCATGTGGGCAAACCGTGCGCTGACGATGGACAGGATAAGCCCGCCCATGGTGAACGCCGGCAAGGCGCCGTTGCCTATGTGCACGATGCCCAGCATGCCGTCATAAAAGTTACCCCGGGGGAAGTCCAGCAAGGCCGTGCCGCCAAACTCCTCGCGCAGGGGCGTGCCCGTCAGACAAATCAAGATGAACACGACCCAGATGGGGATAAGATACCTCAGGCGGTCGCGGCTGAAGAAGTAAATCACGGCACATACCAAGTACGTCCAGCCGATGGAGCCCAGGATGCCCCAGTAAGCCCCGAACACGCCCCCTTCGGGGTTGATGAACGTAAGGGCCAGGTATAGCAACGCCAGCACGCCCAGCACTTTCAGTACGCGGAACACGTTGGCTTGTGCGACCGAAGAAGGTTTGGGGTACTTGTTCCACACGGTCACGAAGCCGAAGGCCATGATGAACCAATACACTCCGATGGGATAAGGAGCCTCCGGCGAGAGCCTGAACTCCGAGTTGGTAATGAAAGCGCCCATTACCAGCAAGGCGAACGTGCGCGACAGGATGTGTCCCAACGTCGACTCCGCCGTCATGCCCTTGGCATACCGCCGCTCTATGGCGTAGGGTATGGACATGCCCACGGCAAAGAGGAAGCAGGGGAACACGATGTCCGCCAGCCCCATGAAGTCTTCGCCATACTTGGCATGCTCCAGCCAGTGGGGAATGTCGTGCACCTTCCAGAAGTCGTTGACGAATATCATGATGAACATCGTCAGGCCCCGCAGCATGTCGATAGCCAGGTTGCGCCTTGCGTAGATTGATTTATCGCTCATAAGACTTAAGTTTTAATGAAGAATGAAGAACGAAGAATGAAGAATGGAGCTAGCATTGCACGCAACATCCTTGAGAATTCTTCATTCCTCATTCTTCATTTAGTTTAGAATTCCGAAATCAGCATCAGCCAGCGGGCAGCCGACGAGCCCCACACTTCCTTGTAGGTGGCGGTGTTGAACTGCGGCCAGTAGGGTGCATCTTCGTTGAAGTAGGACTGCATGCCCACGGGGATTTCGCCCACCGTCTCGCCCGGCAGTGCCGTGTAGAGCTGCGGGTAATTGCTGCCCTCGCCGTAGATGAGCGATTGCCCGAAGGGATTCTTGCCCACTACCCAGAACAGCTGCTGCTCGGCAATGTCCTTCAGTTCCTTGTCTTTCAGAATGCGTGCGCAGATGGCTGCCGCCTTGCCGGTAGACAGGTTGACCGCCGTGTTGCCTTTGAAAGAGAACCACACGGGGAAGATGCGCAGGTAGTGCTCCTTGTCCAGCTTGATGCCGTTTTCCAGCTGCTCCTTGAAGTCCTTCTCGGCACCGCTGCGGATGCCCACCTGCACGGCGTAGAAGTTCACGGAGTCTTTCACCTCATCCTTGTGGTAGATGCCGCTGGGCACCATGCCGTAAGGTTGCACATACTGCATGATGTTCTTCAGGTAGTTGCCGTAAAGCTGCATGGAGGCAATCCACTTGCCATGGTCGGCATGGTTGGGCTGCGTCTCGCACAAGGCTGCCAAGGCCTCCATGTAGGCATAGTCGCGCGACTGGTGGGTGTAGTGCACGATGGATTTCTTGGCCAGGTCGCGGTAGAAGAAGCCGCACGTCTTGTTCTTGTCCTTCAGCGGCTCGGTGCGCTGGCATTGCAATACGTATTGGATGGCCTTCACCGCCTCGTCGGCATACTGCTGTTCGCCCGTCAGCTTGTACAGCATGCTGGCTGCCCACGAAATGTTGGCGTGGTACTGGCTCTCGGAAGCCATGGCCGCATGGCCGCCGCCTTTCTTCACCAACTCGGCAAAGCCCAGCTTGTCGAAACGTTCCTTGGCATAGCCGAAGTCTTCCTGCGCAATCTCTTTCAGATGGCCTTTCAGACCTGGGTCGTTCTCAATCATCATGGAAGCATAGGCCTCGATACCGGACAGCAGGAAGTTCTCCAACGCGCCGTTGTGCACAAACATCTCGCGGCGACCGGAATCATCGTCCGTACCTATCTTATGGTCGGTCCACAGGTTGGTGCCCCAGGTCTGTGCGCGGTAGCCGTCGCCCAGGCGGGTTTTCAGGATGTAGTCCATACCCCACAAGGCCTCTTCCATCAGGCGGTTATACAGGTTTATGTTGCCTTTCTCCTTGGCGCGGGCAGCCGTCTGGAACAGCGAGTAGGCTATTTCGCCCGTCTGGAGTGTTTGCTGCGACATGTCGGCAGCATCGTGCCAGCCGCCGTTGATGGGGATGATGTGCCCCTGCCAGTTGGCGTGCAGGTCGTTGTGGCAAGCACCGTGTTTGCCCGGCACGGGGTAGCCGCAACGCTCGCAGAACAGGAAGTTCACCATGCGCCAGGCCGAGTCTTCCCACAAATCCTTGTGGATGTAGAACGGCAGCGTGGCCACCTCGCCTACCTGGATGAAGTATTGCCCTTGTGTCCGGAAGTCGGAGAAATCGATGGTCTCAAACTCGCCCAGCCCGGTCTTTTCCTTGCGGATGTCGCCTGTGTACATCACGGCCTGAGTCTTGGCATCCTTCAGCTGGAACTTGCCGTCGTGTTTCTCCACGTTCACAATGGCCGTCTTGCGGCTGTCGGGGCTGTAGCCCGTGGTCGAGAAGATGATGCGGTCCCTTGCAGGTATCCACCCTCTCACGGTCTCGGGGTTGTCCACCACCTGCAGCTCTACGGCATCCACGTCGAAGCAGAACTTGTCGGGCATTGTGCTCTCCGTACCAAACACTTCAATGGCAAACGACAGCTTGGTTATCTTGTCACGCGCCAGCCCGCTCATCTCCAGGTAGCATTCGTTCCACTGGTTATTCTTCAGGTTAATTTCATGATAGCCCTCGCGTCCGTAGATGTCGGGCACCTTGATTTCCCCGTCGTTTTCAAGGTAGAGGTTCAGGTAAATGCTGCGGGCATTTCCGCACGAGGGGTAGATGTAGAACTTCAGGCGGTTATAGCCTTCCCAGTTCACGCCGCCCACGTTGTACGAGGCCAGGCAGGTGCCGCGTCCCAAGCCCCAGCCCAGCATCTTCTCCGGATGCGTAGGTGCCTCTAAGCGCAGGCTGTGCTTGCCGGACTTGCAACGCTCGTCGGTAATGCTGATGGAACCTACGCCCTTGTGTTCCCACACGGAAGCATCCTCCATGTCGCACAGCATTTCCGATTTCAGCACTTTCTTAATGGCAAAGGTCTTGTCGAACGACTTGCTCTCGTCCAACGGCAGCGGACTGTGCACATACCCCGTGCTGATGATGTCCGCCTTGAGTTTCTCGTCCACTTGCGCCTGTACCGCCACGCCCGAAGCGCACGCCAAGGCAGCCAGCAGACTTACAGTTTTCATTCCTTGTTTCATGATATCAAAAAAGTTTGTTTCTTTTAAAAAGGGGGTGCATCTCAATGTCTGTTCTGCAAAGGAACAACATTTATCGATACACCCCCTGGTGTGTTAAGTTAAAATAGTATCAAAAATAGGAGGTTAGAAGTTAGGGGCATCTACATCCCAGAAGATGCGGGTGGCACCGGTATCGGGACCGCCTAATAATTCTACAGCTTGTGCGTAGCCTTCGGGGTTGTTGTTTACCTCGTCCTGAATGAACGGCATACGGCGCACGCCCAGCTCGGTAGGAATCACGCTTTCATTAGTATTCACACGAACGGATATCAATTTTGGATAGCCAGTACGGCGCTGCTCTGCCCATGCGTTTTTCCCTTCAGGGAAACCTGCAATCCATTTTTGGGTAATAATTTTCT
Source organism: uncultured Bacteroides sp. (assembly GCA_949288715.1). Lineage (GTDB taxonomy): Bacteria > Bacteroidota > Bacteroidia > Bacteroidales > Bacteroidaceae > Bacteroides. Next base: position 33,424 of record CASELH010000018.1, read on the forward strand.
CCAAACGTTCCTCATCCGTTTTTGCATCATCCCAGCAAGGCGTTACCGTAGAAGCAGCTTTCGTACTGTTAACCTCTGCCAAAGCAATTGTTGCAGCATCCGAAGAAGCAACTAATGTCAAGGGATCTACAAAATCAGCCGGAACGGCATGGCTTTGCAGATACTCGTCAGCACCGCTCACGCCCAATTCGCTAAAGGAAGCCCGCACGCCATCTTCGTAATAAGATTTGGCCGTACCGCCACCTGTATTCCAGCCTCTCAAAGCAGCTTCAGCCAGCAAAAAATAAGATTCGGCAGCAGACATACTTTTACCCGGAGTATCAGCCGTTACATTAATATTGGACAATATAGCCTTATACTTGTCTGCCAACTTATCCAAATCAGAAATGCCCCGGCGGACTCCCAGCACTTCACTGCCGGTCGTTCCATCTGCCCAAGTTATTTTCTTTGCTGCTCCGTACAAATCTAAACGGGGATCACCATAACCACCTAAGATAGACTTTGTGTCGGCACTGATAAACATGTCATTATACTCAATGGAACAAGTATAAAGCGGGTGTCTCCATTCAAAACCTGAAACGCTGAAGCCTTCACCGCTTTGCAGCAGGCCACCGGGAGCCGCAATGGCAGCCTCAGCTTCCGTCTTAGCCCAATTAGCATCATACTTCACTACCCGCATGGCTAAACGTAAGCGCAACGTGTTGCAAAGTTTCAGCCATTTCGTCAAATCGCCGCAATAGCACATGTCAAACGCAGCAAAAGAGGCCACATCCTTTTGGGAATATTCATACAATACATTGCTTGCCTCTGTTAATTCAGCAAGAAATAGTTTATAAGCATCTTGTGCGGCATCATACACACCGCCGGTCATCGTTTCGCCGTAATGCGAATAAATGATGGGGCCGTATTCATCCACCACATTGTGCATGGTGAACACACGCAGGATAGTGTTAATGGCATTGAAATGCGCGTAGGTATCCATACCCATTTCCTCGCATTTCTCCGTCACCTTTAGTTGGTTGGTCATCAGGTCATTATAGATATAATTCCAATATGTATCTGTCCACTCATGAGGAGTTTGGTTCGTCTGTGTATCTTTACCACCTAAGAACAAACTTGGAGTGGCCATGTAACCCGACCAAATATCAGAGGTAAGATTCTGTGCCGTCTGGAAGTCCCAGCCATTACCTCCCGGATTATAATAAACACATTTCTGCAAACTGGGGAAATGCGCACCGATATAGTTATTGTCCTGCAACAATTCTTCGTCTGTCACACCGCTCGGGTCTGTGTTCATATCCTCAAATGCACCGGTACACCCAGACAATAAAACAGCTGCAGAAAAAGTCGAAGCGATATAAAATAAATTCTTCTTCATAGCTTTACACAATATTAGAAATTAACTTTAACGTTGAAACCAAACGAGCGGGTACTCGGCATGCCGAATACGTCTACACCCTGCAAAGAGTTACCCATAGAAATGGCGCCTTCCGGATCGTAAGGAGCATTGTTCATAAAGAAGAACAGATTCCTACCTACCAAAGACAGGTCGATGCCTTTGATAACCGGCGTATTCTCAAACCATTTCTTTGGCAAACTGTAACCCAAGGAAAGTTCACGCAAGCGGATATTGGTAGCATTGTACATATAGTGTTCTGTAATACCGCTACGTCCGCCAACGGTGGTATAGAAACTTTGTACATCCGTAAATCTCCGGCCTTCCAATTCTACATATCCCCTGTTACGGGCATCACCTGTCGCCTTTGATACGCCATACTGATCCAATTCAGCTTGCGTCAAGGACATTACGTCGCCGCCGAAACGCCCGTCAATCAAGAAATACAAGGAGAAACCTTTGTAAGTAAAGGTATTTGCCCAACCCAGATTAAAATCAGGAGTAAGATTACCCAGTTTCTGTAAGTTCTGTATCATCTTTCTTAGGCAATCCGGTCACATCATCCAATGCAATTTGCCCTTGCTCGTCACGCACGAACTTGTAACCATAGATATCGCCAAACGAGCCGCCTTCTTCCAAACGCATAGCATAAGCACCGGCGCTAGATTCACCGCAAATACGAAAATAACCTAAGCCCTCTGCTAATTCCAACACCTTGTTACGGTTTAAGGAAAAATTTACAGAAGTTTTCCAGCGGAAGTCATTCGTCATAACCGGCGTGCCACCCAATACCATTTCTATACCTTCGTTCTTAATGTCACCGGCATTGATGTAATATTGCGAATACTTGGAACCCGAAGGAGCCTCCATGGTGAACAGTTGGTTCTTGGTATGTGTCTGGTAATAAGTTAAATCTAACTCTAAACGGCTTCCAAAGAAACGCCATTCCGTACCGACTTCAATAGAAGTGGTCATTTCCGGCTTCAGCTCATCAAAAGGAGATGTTGTGTTAAAGCTAATGACACCGCCCGCTCCTACGGAGTTCAAGGGATTACTAATGTAGTTAGGAAGACCATTACCTACCTTGGACCAAGCCGCGCGGACCTTACCGAGGTCTACCCATTCCGGCATCTTCAGAGCCTCGTTCATCACCCACGTCAAGCCGACTGACGGATAGAAGAAGCCTTTGTTCTTATACTTGGTGAAAGCCAAGGTAGAAGTCCAGTCATTACGTGCAGTAACATCCAGGAACAACCAATCTCTGAAACCCAATTGGCCAGTGAAGAATACAGCTTGCTCTTGATTATGATAAGTATTGGCATAGCTACCGCCTGCATTCAGGTTGATGTTGCCTACCGTAAAGATGTTCGGGTTATACATGCCCCCTCTAAAAGAATCAAAGCCGGTAGATTTCCCGCTCATATCCTTGATGCTGGCACCTACAGAAGCATTAACTGAGAAGTCTTTGAAAGTCTGATTGTACGTCAACAGCACATCACCATATACATTCAAGTCGTGGGAGGAATCGGTAATGAAACGTCCGTTAGTGCCTGCCAACGAGGTGTCCGTACCTGTATACATCTTCTGTTGATAAGAATCTGTAACAAAGTCCACGTTACCACGGGCTTGCAGTTTCCAGTGTTCGTTGAAGGTCCAGGCAGCCGTCAGGTTGGCTATGGTACGGTAACGCTTGCCGTCGTTAGGTGTTCTGTTCAATAGCCAATATGGGTTCTGATTAAAGCTGTTCGGCGTAGTGTACCAGTTTTGTGTCATCAAGTTACGTGTAGGGTTCAAAATCTCGTAATTGTTCTTGTAATACTCAAAACTCTTAGATTCATCGCCTTGAACATAACCACCGCGAGGAAACTCATACAAACCTACCAACGGATTCAAGTAGTAACCACCAGAAGACGGCCGATTCTTTACATCCTGGAACATCAGGTTCACATTGGCATCCAGCTGTAATTTCTTATCAAAGAAGTTGGCTGTCTCGCGGAAGTTGAAGTTATGCTTGTTCAGGCTGTGCTTACCTACAACGCCCTTGCCATACGTGTTGGCATAGGAGAAGTAAGTCTGCATAGCTTCCGAACCAGAGCTTAATGATATAGAGTTAATGGTCGTCACACCGGTATTAAAGAAGCCGTCCGTATAATCGGGACTTCCACTGATAGGATCTCCCCAACTCTGTGTGACGCCACCATACGAATTCTGGAACTCAGGCACGCCATAAGCCGCCCAATCCCAAGTAGTATTGGAGTTGAACGTCACGCTGGTGCGGCCTACTTTACCCTTCTTAGTCGTAATCACCACCACGCCGTTGGCAGCCGAAGCACCATACAAGGCTGCAGCGGCAGGGCCTTTCAGGATGTTCATGCTCTCAATGTCGTCCGGGTTCAAGTTAGAGATACCATCGCCGTTATCGCGGTTGGCGCCATCGTTGTTACCGCCCATGATGGTGGCGGTAGATTCGCTGGAGGAGCTGTTGATAGGCATACCGTCTATCACGTACAGCGGCTGGTTGCTGCCTGATACAGAACGCGAACCACGGATGTTGATTTTTACTGAACCGCCCAAGCCGGAGGAACTGCGGAGAATCTGCACGCCCGCCGTCTTGCCGGCCAGGGAGTTCATCATGTTGGCATCCTTGGCGCGGGTTAGCTCATCGCCGCCCACTACCTGCGTGGAGTAGGTCAGCGACTTCTCTTTCTTCTGGATACCGAGGGCGGTAACCACCACCTCTTCCAGCGTCTCGGTGTCTTCCTGCATGGTGATGTTGAGGTTGCGCTGCGTGCCTACCGTGACGTTCTGCGTCTTGTAGCCCACGAAGGAGAAGATGAGCACGGCTTCCTGCGAAGGCACTTCCAGCGTGAAGTTACCGTCGAGGTCGGTCACCGTACCGGTAGTAGTGCCCTGCACCTGGATGGCCACGCCGGGCATCGGTTCGTTGAACGCACCGTCCATGACCTTACCGGTCACGGTGATGGCCTGCTGCACGGCATCCGCAGCCTTGGCTGCCGAAAGCATGATGTAGGAGCCTTCCACGGAATAGCGGATGCCCGAGCCGTTGAACAAGTCGGCCAACACGTCGGCCAGCGGCCGGTCTTCCACATTGAGGGAGGCATTGCGCTGCACGTCTACATCCTTGTTGTAGACAAACAGGTAATTGGACTGCTGCTCGATGGCGCCCATGACGTCGAGCAGTTTGGCATTACTCTTATTGATGGTAATCAACGAGTTCAGATTTTGTGCCGCAGTGGCGGGAATGCCTATTCCGCCGGCAAACAACAAGAAACAAGCCACAGCCAACATCCTGAACACTGCAGGGGCATAAGCGGCTCGGCGCGCAAAAGTTTTTTCTTTTGAATGTGTTCTCATACAATCAAATACGATTTAAGAAATTTTACGATTAAGTTAATAAAATACGTCCGCCTCAACGGCAGGACATGACGTGGGGGTAAAGTCCCGTTCAGGTCTTAACATGATGGTTCATAGGCAATCAGGTATTAGTGAAACAATTATTGATTAGGTAAAGATTCATCGGATATAAATGGTATCTTGGTCGGCCGAACGCTCGTAGTTGAAACGCACGTCGCGGCGCAACACGCGCAGCAGGTTGTCCACCCCGTCAGAGATGCGGAACTTGCCGCTGAACGAGTGCTTGGAGAGTTCCCGGTTTTCCACCACCAGCTTCACGCCGTAGTATTTCTCGATACGTTTCATCAGGTTGACAAAATTCTCGTCCGTAAAACAAATCAGGCCTTCGCGCCAGCGGTACACGTCGTAGTCGTCAATGCGCTCCACGTCGAGCTCGCCGCCCTTCAGCTTCACCCGCTCGTTGGGGGCAAGATACACCACATCCGACGTGCGGTAGTTGTTGCCCACCTTCACGCGGCCTTCCATCAGTGCGGCCGAAAAGGCATTCTGCTCGGAGTAGGCCTCCACGTTGAACTTCGTGCCCAGCACTTCCACGTCGCACATCTGCGTATGCACCACGAAAGGCTTCCCCTCGTCGCGGGTCACCTCGAAGTAGGCTTCACCGTCCAGTTCAACCTGCCTGCCGTCTTGCCCGAAGGCCGAGGGGTAGCTCAGCGTAGAGCCGGCATTAAGATACACCTTCGTGCCATCGGCCAGCATCAGCTCCGTGCGCTGCCCCAAAGGGACGTTCACCACATTCACAGCCCCCTCGGGCACAACAGCCTGCCGCTGCTCCAGCAGCCAATAGCTGACCGCGAAGGCCAACACCAGCACTGCTGCCCAACGGGCAGCCTGTACCCCTATACGTCTCAGCAAGTAGGATGCCGGGCGGCGTTGCTCCAGTGCCTTGTCGTCGGCCAGCAACATGGCGTCGAAATAAGCCCGCTCGTCAAGCAGCTGTTGGTGGTGGGCTTCATCTTCTTCCAGCCATGCCTTGATGCGCGACTTCTCGTTTTCCGAAGCCTCGCCGGCGAAAAATCTATAAAGTGTTATCTTATCCATACAGTTCCGTTATCTGTATAATAAGCAATCGGGAAGCAGAAAACCCTAAAGTAAGTATGGTTAAAAAATATTAAGAAGCTGTGCAAAAGATAATTTGTCGGGCTTGCGCTATGTGTTTTATTCTTCATCCGCAGATGACACGGATAACGCAGATTTATATTTTGCCAGACTAAACGCCAGTGAAGCATCTCTCACATAGTAGGAGATTCTTCGCTTCGCTCAGATTATACCTTAATAAAATAATCAAAAGAGGTTTTGAGTGTAGCTAATGACAAGCGGGTATGGGCGAAGCCCCTTGAGAATCCGCGTTATCCGTGTCATCTGCGGATGAAAAATAAGCACGTGCTAAATTCATGTATAAACTAAATATAGTTGATTACTTAGTTTATGAAGAAAAAGAGGCAAAGAAAATAGTCGCCCAAGGCTATGCGCAGTGCCTTCAGGGCTTTGGTGATGTGATACTCCACAGTCTTCACGGAGATGCCAAGCTCGGCTGCAATGATGCGGTTGGATTGCCCCCTGAACCGGCTGCGTATCAATATCTCGCGGGTCTGCGAAGGGAGTTCCTCCAAAGCATGGCGAATCAGGTGCTGCACTTCATCCGACAGCAGCTTCTCCGGATTGCATGCCTCCAGTGTGGATATTTTCAGTTGGAGCTCCCACTCCTCCAACGATTGCAAGCCACTCTTGGCCTGCTCCTCTATGGCCTGCCGTTTCAGTTGGTTGATGCATTTATGCCGCACCACCGAAAGCAGATAGGCGGGCAAGTTCCGGTCTACAACCGTATCCCTATTCTCCCAATAGTACATGAAGCTATCGTTCACAACGTCCTCTGCCGCTTCGTCCGTCGCCATGTAAGAGCGGGCAAAACGGACAAAGCGGTGGAAGTAGGTTGTGTAAACCCGGTTAAAATTTAATGAATATTCTTCTTGATGCGTCATCATCCAGCATTCAATGTCGCGAGCAAATATAAGCCAAATTTTCTAAAGAAAAAAGAATTAGTGAAAAATGTCATTGCTCCTCCTGCTCGTAGATGCGGACGCTGTACAACACTGTTATCCGTCAATTGATATTCGGGCAATGGGATTTCCTGCGGATTGGATAAATGAAAAACTCTGGAGAGATAGATTCTGGAATGACTTTTTCCGGACAATCAAAATCATAACATTTTACACCCGAAAATACAGAAATACCGCTGAATAGTAATATTTCTCATATCGAACTATACTGTACTCCAGTCGGATACCTCACTGAACTGTCTGCCAATTTTATCATCTTCTTTCTTTCTCCTTACCCGCTCCTTACCCGCTCCTTACCAACTCCTTACCTGCTTCGCTCCCGGATGCGCGCTATGGAGCGGAGGTGGAACGTAGGAAATACGGACAAGGCAGGTCTTTTATATTGACAGGAATGTGCAAAAAATGCCGGAGGGTGGGGCGGAATGGCGGAAAAAATGTATCTTTGCTACTGGAAACCTATATTAATTTGACTACATGCCATGGAAGAAGAACCTTACATCATGCGTGAAATTACGCCACTGTCCGACCGCGATTGCTTTTACATAGCCGACCGGCGCAAGAAGGAGTTTGCTTACCCCATACACTGCCACTCGGAGTTTGAACTGAACTTTACGGAGCATGCTACCGGGGTGCGCCGCGTGGTGGGCGATTCGGCCGAGGTGATTGGCGACTACGACCTGGTGCTCATTGCCAGCAAGGACCTTGAGCACGTGTGGGAGCAACATGAGTGTACCTCGCAGGACATCCGCGAGATTACCATCCAGTTTTCATCGGACTTGTTTTTCAAAAGCTTTCTCAACAAAAATCAGTTTGACAGCATCAAGCGCATGCTGGAGCGGGCGCAGTGCGGGTTGTGCTTCCCTATGGAGGCCATCATGAAGGTGTATCGCTGGCTGGACAGGCTGGCCTCGGAGGAGCAGGGCTTTTATGCGGTGCTCGACTTTCTACGCATACTCTACGAGCTGTCGCTCTACGATGACGCGCGCACGCTGGCCAGCTCGTCGTTTGCCAAGATTGAAACCTTGTCCGAGAGCCGCCGGGTGCGCCGGGTGCAGACGTACATTGCCGCCCACTACCGGGAAGACCTGCGGTTGGCCCAGCTGGCCGACATGGTGGGCATGACGCCGGTGGCCTTCAGCCGCTTTTTCCGCCTGCGCACGGGCAAGACACTCTCCGACTACGTGCTTGACATCCGCCTGGGCAGCGCCAGCCGCTTGCTGGTGGACTCCACGCGGACGGTGTCCGAGATATGCTACGACTGCGGCTTCAACAACCTCTCCAACTTCAATCGCCTGTTCCGGAAGAAGAAGGGCTGCGCGCCCAAGGAATTCCGCGAAAACTACCGGAAAAAGAAAATTGTGGTATGATAAGATAAAATAGTATCGGTGGCGGGCGGGCAAACGGGCTACCTTTGCGTGGAAAATGAAAATTTAGTTTAGGCGTGGATTACGCGGATTTCACGGATTCATTATTCGTGACATCATTGCCATTTATAATTATGTGACAAAAACTTAATCCGTGAAATCCGCGTAATCCGCGCCTAAAAATACACAGATAAATTAGCATTTAATTTTTATTTAAAAAGATGTGGTACCATGAAAAAGGTAACTTTTCTTCTATTGGCTTTTTGGCTATGCGCCTCTTTTGCCATGGCGCAGATTCGCGGAAATGAGATTCGTGTAGTCGTTTCGCCCGATCACAGTGACTGGACTTACCGGTTGGGCGAGAAGTGTACCTTCACCGTGCGGGTGGTGAAGGCGCAGAACCTGTTGCCCGACGTGACGGTGGATTATGAGCTGGGCCCGGAGATGTATCCCACGGACGTGCGGAAAGACGTGGTGCTGAAAGACGGCTCGCTGACGCTGAAGGCGTCGATGAATACGCCGGGCTTCCTGCGCTGCAAGGTGAAGGCCCGGGTGGACGGCCGCACCTACGAGGGGCTGGCCACCGCCGCCTATGCGCCCGAACGCCTGCAGCCCGTGAGCCAGCTGCCTGCCGACTTCAACGAGTATTGGGCAAACACGCTGGCCGAGGCGCGCAAAACTCCGCTGAACCCCACCATGGTGCTGTTGCCCGAGCGCTGTACGGAGTTGGACAATGTCTATCAGGTGAGCTTCCAGACCAAGCCTTGGGGCGGACGCTTTTACGGCATCCTGACGGTGCCGAAGGCCGAGGGCAAGTATCCTGCCTTGCTGCGTGTGCCGGGAGCCGGCGTGCGCCCTTATAGCGGGGACACCTATACTGCCCCGGGCAAACTGATTGTGCTGGAGGTGGGCATCCATGGCATCCCCGTCACCATGCAGCAGTCGGTGTACGATGACTTGGCCGCCGGCGCGCTGAGCAATTACTGGACTTTCCGCCGGGACGACCGTGATGCCTTCTACTACAACCGTGTCATTGTGGGCGCGCTGCGTGCCGTAGACTTTATTTGCTCTCTGCCGCAGTACAACGGCAAGGCCTTGGGCGTGACCGGCTCCAGCCAAGGCGGCGCCCTGTCGGTGATAACGGCGGCGCTCGACTCGCGGGTCACCTGCCTGGCAGCCGTCCACCCTGCCTTGTGCGACCACGAGGCTTGGTTTGAGAAGCGGGCTTGCGGCTGGCCCCACTATTACTTCTACTACGGCGCTCCCACGGACGAGGAGCGGCAGACGGCGCGCTACTACGACACAGCCAACTTTGCCCGCCAGCTCCGGGTGCCCGGCTGGTTCAGCTGGGGCTATAACGACGAGGTGTGCCCGCCCACTTCCATGTATGCCGCCTACAATGCCATCACCGCCCCCAAAGAGTTGCACCCCTATCTTGAAACCGGCCACTACTGGTATCAGGAGCAATGGGATGCCTGGCTGGAGTGGCTGCGGGGACAGCTGGGGGTGAAGTGAGGTATGTGCTTTTCTTTTGCCTTGATGCAAAAGAAAAGATACCAAAAGAAAAAATCAAGCGCTGAATCTCCGGGGCTACTCCGAGCGTGTTTTTGCTAAACGGCAGGAAACTCGCTTCGCTCAGACAACCTGCCGTTCTTCACGCAAAAACGCGCCGTTCTTCACGCAAAAACGCGCTCTCCGCTTCACGCCCCTCCGCTTAGGCGCGGCCATGCGGCGTTGGGCAGAGACGCGGCACACCACGTCTCTACATAGCACGGTTTGATGCCGCATGGCTTTCCTGCATTGACCGGCGGGCGTGAAGCGGAGGGCGGCTCGAAGCCGTTAAAAAGGGCAGACTGTTTGAGCGGAGCGAGTTTCTGCCCTTTAGGCTGAAAGCTGGCCGGAGTAGCCCGACGGGCACAGCCGGGGTCCTTTCTTTTTGGCATCTTTTTCTTTCGGACAAGCGAAAGAAAAAGTACAAAGCTAAATCATTATTTAACAACAAAATGTAATATGAAAAAGCTTCTTTTATTAGGTGCGACAGTATTGCTATTCCTCTTTGGGGTGGCTTGTGGCTCGAAATCCAAGCAGGCTGAGCCGTCTCCGTTTGTCAAGGTGAATGCCGAGGGGCAGTTTATCCGCAAGGGCAAGCCTTATTACTTTGTGGGAGCAAACTTCTGGTATGGCCCTATCCTGGCCTCGCAGGGACAGGGAGGCGACCGTGCCCGCCTGCACAAGGAACTGGACTTCTTGCAGGGCATCGGGGTGACCAACCTGCGCGTACTGGTGGGTGCCGATGGGGAGAACGGCGTGCCTACGCGCGTGCAGCCCTCCTTGCAGACGGCTCCGGGAGTGTACAACGATACCCTGTTGGACGGGCTGGACTACTTTATGGCCGAGCTGGGCAAGCGGGACATGACGGCCGTGCTCTACCTGAACAACTCGTGGGAGTGGAGCGGCGGCTACTCCGTCTACCTGCAATGGTCGGGGCATGGCAAGGCGGTGGTGCCTGCCATAGACGGCTGGCCTGCCTACATGGAGTATGTGAAGCAGTATCAGCAATCGGACAGCGCCAAGGCTCTCTTTGCAAAGCATGTAAATTATATCGTGACCCGCACCAACCGGTATACGGGTAAGAAGTATACGGAAGACCCTGCCCTTATGGCCTGGCAGATAGGCAATGAGCCGCGGGCGTTTTCCGAGGAAAACAAAGCGCCCTTTGCCCGCTGGATGGCCGAGGTGGCCGCGCAGATAAAAGAGCTGGACGCAAACCACATGGTGGCGTCGGGCAGTGAGGGCATGTGGGGATGCGAGGGAGACATGGCCCTCTTTGAGCAGATACATGCCGACCCCAACATAGACTACCTGAACATCCACATCTGGCCCTACAACTGGGGCTGGGTAAAGGAAGACAGCCTAACGGAGATGCTTCCCCAGGCAAAGGAGAACACTCGGAAATACATAGAAGACCACTTGGCCGTAGGTAGCAAATACAAGAAGCCGGTGGTGCTGGAGGAATTCGGCTTCCCGCGCGACGGCTTCCGCTTCTCCAAAGATACCCCTACCACGGCACGCGATGCCTACTATGCCTATGTGTTCCACCTGATTCGCCGGGAGCGTGACAAAGGCGGACTGTTTGCCGGGTGCAACTTCTGGGGATGGGGCGGCTTTGCCGAGCAGACGCCGGGACATATCTATTGGGAGCCGGGCGATGACTATACCGGCGACCCGGCACAGGAGCAACAGGGCTTGAACTCGGTCTTCGCCACAGACAGCACGACTGTGCAGATAATAAAGGCGGAAAATGAAAAATTGAGATAAACCATGAAAACGTATGCATTGAATGTAGTATTCCAATCAGTTCCCGATAAAGACGTGACTTGCTCCATGCTTTATCCATCAGCCTCTTCTGAAGGCAACTGGAAGGATGAAGACCTGAAAACATGGGGTAAAATGGCACGCAGATGACGCAGATGAGCGCAGATGACCGCAGATTTTTAATAACTGCGTCATGTATCTGTCATTAGCTTCACTCAAAACCTCTTTTTATTATTTCATTAAGGCATAGTCTGAACATGGGGATGTGTCAAAATGTCGTTTAGTACGGATTCCCCTCCTCCCAGGAGGAGAATTCAGTTACCACCGTTTGACACACCCCCGTGTTCAGCATGACGAAAAGAAATAAATCTGCGTAAATCTGCGCTCGTTTGCGTCATCTGCGTGCCATTGCACACACAGCGCAGCCCGACAAATTATCATTTAATTCTGTACACTTACTTATAAGCAGATCATATAGGTTATTATTATTGCCCGATTCCGGTGCTAATGTAGAAATAGTATCGGAATCGGATAAGAGGGTGTCGTTTTGCCGCCTTCGTTTGTCGTACATTTGCAATCGGTCTTATCGACATAAGCCTTTGTGCCTTAATCGTCCTTTGGCCATGAATTATCTCCTAAGCAGAATGACATATACCACTTAATATGAATGACTAAAAATAAACAATTGCCTATGGAAAAAGAACTGAATTGAAAAGACAAGGCCGTGGCTTATTGGCTGAAGCCGCTGGGTGGCTTTATGCAGGCAGAACGGCAAAAGAAAGCTCCTATTATTAATCTAAGAAAAATACAAGTATGAATGTAACAACCATCAGAAAAACAGCCTTGCTTGTGGGTATATGCGCAGCGTGCGGTTTGGGCAATACCCCTCAGCTTTGGGCGGCATCGGCAGATGCGGTGGAAGCTGTGCAGCAAACGAAAAGAATCACAGGTACCGTTACCGATGCATTGGGGCCGGTTATTGGCGCCAACATTTTGGAGAAAGGTACTACCAATGGCGTCATTACCGACATTGACGGCAACTTTGCACTGGACGTGAAGCCGGGCGCTACTCTTGTCATCTCTTTTATTGGGTACATATCCCAGGAGATTGAAATTACTAACCAAACCACACTGAACATCACCTTGAAGGAAGATACGGAAATGCTGGATGAGGTGGTGGTGGTAGGTTATGGTACGATGAAGAAGAGCGACCTTTCGGGAGCCTCGGTTTCCATGAGCGAAGACCAGTTGAAGGGCTCTATCATTACCAACCTCGACCAGTCGTTGCAGGGGCGTGCTGCCGGTGTGACGGCGGTCACCACATCCGGTGCGCCGGGGTCTTCATCGTCTATCCGCATCCGTGGACAGGCTACCATTAATGCCAATGCCGAGCCACTGTACGTTATCGACGGTGTCATTATGCAAGGCGGCGGGCAGAGTGGTGCCGACTTTGGCTTGGGTGACGCATTGGGCAATGGCTCGGTGTCTACCATCTCCCCGTTGTCTACCATCAACCCTGCCGATATTGTCAGCATGGAAATCTTGAAGGATGCTTCGGCGACCGCCATTTATGGTGCCCAGGGCGCCAACGGCGTTGTGCTGATTACCACAAAGCGTGGTAAGAGCGGCGAGGCCAAGTTTACGTACGATGGCATGTTTGCCGTGCAACGTCAGACGAAGCGCCTGGACATTATGAACTTGCGCGAGTATGCCAACTTCTATAACGACTTTGTCGATGTGGGCGAGGCAGATGAAAGCGCTTATCTTTCCGACCCTTCTTTGCTGGGCAAGGGTACCAACTGGCAGGATGCCATTTTCCAGACGGCTTTGCAGCACCAGCATCAGGTGAGCGCGCAGGGCGGTTCGGAGAAGGTGCAGTATTATGTTTCGGGCTCGTATATGGACCAGGAGGGTACCATTATTGGCAGTGAGTTCAGCCGTTTCAGCGTGCGTACCAACTTGGATGCCCAGCTGAAGAAGTGGTTGAAGTTGGGGTTGAGTGCCACTTACTCCAGCACGGACGAGAGCCTGAAGCTGGCGGACAGTAGCGAGGGCTTGATAAACTACTCGTTGACCACCATTCCGAGCATTCCTATTTACAATGTGGACGGCAGCTATTCATCCATTTCTCAGGAGGGCTATACGAACCCCAACCCGGTGGCTTTGGCCTTGATGGACGACATCTTGCTGAACCGCCAGAAGCTGACCGGTAATGTCTTTGCTGAAGTGACGCCGATTAAGAACTTAGTGTGGCATGCCGAACTGGGCTACGACATCAGCGCCAGCAAGGCTGAACGCTATGAGCCGATGGTGAACCTGGGTACATGGATTCGCGATAACAATGAGAGCAGTATCCAAAAGAATAGTTCCACCTTCTGGCAGCTGAAAAACTACCTGACGTATAACGGCAGCATAGATAAGCACAGTTACTCCGTGATGTTGGGACAGGAAATGTGGAAGTCTGATTACGATTATTCCAGCGTATTCAACACCAACCTGCCTTCTGACGAGGTGCACAATCCGGCATTGGGTAATGGCACGCCTGCCATTGGCTACGGATTTGGCAGTTCGTCCATGGCTTCTTTCTTTGCCCGTGCCACGTATAACTATGCCGACCGCTACCTGGCCACCTATACTTATCGTTATGACGGCTCTTCCAACTTCGGCCCTGAGAATCGCTGGGCAGGCTTCCATGCCATTGCGGCATCTTGGCGTTTCTCCAATGAAAAGTTCTTTGAGCCGTTGCAAAACGTCATCAGCAACGGTAAGTTGCGTATCGGTTGGGGACAGACGGGTAACTCCAACATCGGTGGTTACCGTTGGGGCTCGGCCATCAGCATCATGCCTACGGGGTTGGGAATGAGCTACCGCCCGGCCAATATTGCCAATACCGGTATCAAGTGGGAATCGCAGGAACAAATTAATGTAGGTTTGGACTTGAGTTTCTTCCACGATCGTATTAACCTGACGGTGGACTGGTACAAGAAGGAATCGAAAGACATGTTGATGCAGTTGCAGCTGCCCTCGTACATGGGTACCAGCGGTAATGCTTCATCGGCTTTGGCTGCGCCTTGGGGCAACTACGGGCACATCCGCAACACCGGTGTGGAAATCTCGCTGAACACACATCCGCTGATTGGTGAATTCCAGTGGGATTCTGATTTCCAGATTTCGGTGAACAGAAACAAACTGGTTGCCCTCTCCGGAACAAGTGCCGCGCAGATTGTGGGCTATGGCCAGTGGACGGACGTAGTGAGTGTAACCAATGTGGGCGAGTCGCTCTATAACTTCTATGGCTATGTGACCGATGGTGTTTACGAGGATTTGGAAGACCTGCAAACATCCCCTAAACCGGCCAACAGCTATCCGGCCAACGGCGTGTTCAACAAGAACAATACGGTGTGGGTAGGCGACATCAAGTACAAAGACCTGAATGGCGACGGCGTTATCGACGAGAACGACCGCACAAACATAGGTTCGCCCATGCCCAAGTTTACCTTTGGCTGGACCAATACTTTCCGTTACAAGAATTTCGACCTCTCTTTGTTTATCAACGGCTCGGTGGGCAATAAGGTGTACAACTACCTGGGCATGTCGTTGACGCACATGAATTCTACGTGGACCAATCAATTGAATTCGGTAGGCAATCGCGCTATCTTGGCGCCCATTGATGCGAACAAAGACTACACGAACGGGGCGGTGGTGAACGGCGTGGCGGTATATCACTGGTATGATGATGTGACGAACGTGCGGGTCACCAATCCCGGCACTTCTACTCCTCGTGCTACTATTAATGACCCGAACGACAACGACCGTGTCAGCGACCGCTATGTGGAGGATGGCTCGTACATCCGTTTGAAGAACATCACGTTGGGCTATACCTTCCCCAAACGGTTGACGAACAAATGGCACATTGAGAACCTGCGCCTCTATGCCAACATACAGAACCTGCTGACCATTACCGGCTACAATGGTTACGACCCGGAAATCGGCGTCAGCACGGCAAGTGCCAATGTGATGGGTCTGGATAACGGCCGTTATCCCTCTCCTACGGTTTACTCATTTGGTTTGAATGTTACTTTTTAACGGCTAATTCTTGAAAGCAATATGAAATGCAATAATCTAAAATATGGTGTGTTGGCTGTGGCTTTGGCAATGGGGGTATCGGCTTGCGATAACTTCCTGGACAGGCCTACTATCGACAATTACAACACGAGCAATTATTATGAGACGGATGATCAATGCATCTCCGGTGTGAACTACTTGTACAACTCGCCTTGGTATGACTTTCAGCGCGGCTTCATTAAAGTGGGTGAAGTGCTCTCCGGAAACTACTATTGGGGCAGCAGTCCTTACCTGACGTTTACGGTGAACGGTACCGACCAGGACCTGGTGAACATGTCTTACTCCTTGTGGGCGGTGATAGGGCATGCCAACACGGTGTACGACAACATCAAGGGCAGCCCGGCCTCTCAGGCGGTAAAGAACCAGTGTATGGGTGAGTGCCTGACTTGGAAGGCCTTGGCCTATTTCTACCTGGTACGCAGCTTTGGCGATGTGCCCATCATTCATAATAATACGGAGGAGCTGGTGAATGGCTCTTACAACGACAAGTACAAGGTGCAGAAGGCCGATGTGTATGAGTACATCATCATGACGCTGGAGAAGGCCATGGAGTTGTTGCCCGAGTCGAGCGACCCCGGGCGCATAGATTACTATTGCGCCGAGGGCTTGTTGGCAAAGGTCTACTTGACCCGTGCCGGAATTTCCGGTTCGTTGAACGGGGATGACTTGGCCAAGGCGGCTTCGTATGCCAAGGATGTGATAGACAACTCCGGGCGTCAGTTGCTGGACAATTACAGCGATGTGTTCCGCCTGGCAAACAATGAGAGCGAGGAGAGCCTGATAGCCTGGCGCTGGACGGCTGAAGGCAATACGTGGACTTCGCAAAACACGTTGCAGTCGGATTTGGCCATTGACGGCTTCGATGAGTTCGGCGACTGCTGGGGCGGCTGGTCCGGCTTGTCGGTGGACCTGCAAGAAGCATTTGGTGTGAAGCTGTTGGAGCAGAGCCCTGATGCTTGGATAAATGCCACGGACACCCGTTGCCAGGCCACCATGTTCTTGCCGGGATGCACCTATTCTTACTTCTGGCAGGACAAGGGCGGCTTCGACTACCTGCGCTTTATTTACGACGACACTTACAACGCGGCAGCTACCGGCACGTTGCAAAGCGCCACCGGCAGCAATACGGTGAAGCACCTGTATGGCAATGCCCAAGACCATGTGGCCGGAGTAGGGCATTCGGCTGCTTATATGAAGAACAGCCTGGCTACTCATATTCTCCGCCTATCGGATGTCTACTTGATTTACGCGGAAGCCATGATGGGGACGGCTAAGCAGACGTCGGACGCTTCGGCCATCGATGCTTACTTTGCCGTGCGACAGCGGGCTATCCCGACGTTGGACGATAGCCATCGCCCCTCTACCCTTACTTGGGAAGATGTGTGGAAAGAACGCCGCTTGGAGTTGGCTATGGAGGGTGACCGCTGGTATGACTACGTGCGTGTGTCTTACTACGACCCGCAGTTCTGCATCAATGAGCTGACCAGCCAGAAGCGGAATAGCTTTATCGGTTTGGGCGATTTGTATGAGGCTTATTACAATTCGGGAAGTTGGTCGGTAAATCCGGATGCCATGTACTATGACGATACGGTTGCTGCACCGAATGTCACGGCAGACAGCTTTACCCTTCCGTTCCCCACCGAAGACGTGGTATTCAACCCGCACCTGATGGAAGACCCCATTCACGAGGATGTGCGTAGTTTGTATAGTTATTAATCTTAAATGCATACGAATATGAAATTACTGAATAAACTTATGAGGTACGGTCTCTTCTGTGGCCTGGCTGCCCTTACTGGATTTGCTACGGTGTCTTGCGAAGACGAGCCGGATAAATATGAAGTGGCAGACGGAGTGCCTACCGTGCGCTACATCCGTTCGCCGTATGCAGCTTCGGCTGACTCTTTGATTACGGCTGCCACTACAGGAAGCACTATTTGCCTGGTGGGCGAGAATCTGCGCAGTATTTATGAACTGTATTTCAACGACCGGCAGGCCATATTGAACAGCAGTTACATGACGGACAACACGATGCTGGTGGATGTGCCGCAGACTATTCCCGGCGAGGTATCTGATAAAATCTATATGGTGACCCGAAGTGGGGAGACGGTGGAATATGATTTTCACGTCACAGTACCCGCCCCCACGCTGACAGCCATGTCGTGCGAATATGCTCCGGTGGGCAGCGAGGTTACGATAACGGGCAATTACTTTGTGGACGACCCCAACGTGCCGTTGGAAGTAATGTTCCCGGGCGATGTGCCGGTAACGGAATTTACCGATATTTCGCAAAGCTCCATCAGCTTTATTGTGCCGGAGTGTACGGAAGAAGGACCGGTAGAGGTGACGACCATTTACGGTACTACGACGTCTGCCTTCCAATATCTGGATACACGCGGCATGTTGTTCGACTTCGATGGCGTGACCGGCTTGGGCAACCATGGCTGGCATGGACGTGAGATTCTGTCGGATGAAACGTCTATTACGGGCAATTTCGTCCAGCTGGGCGATGGCGTAACCGTGATGAGTGCTGAGGGTGGCTGGAATGACAGTCAGTTTGCCTTTGAATATTGGGCCGGCTCGTGGGATACTCCGCAGAACATCACTTCGGGCGATGGCATTGCTTTGTTCAACTTGGTTGACTTTACAGACTATGCCGATATGGCTCTGAAGTTCGAGATGTATATACCTTCTTCCAACCCGTGGAGCGCAGGTGCTATGCAGATAGCTTTCGAAGGCTTGGACATGGTTTCTTATTCGGGCAATCCGATAGAGGGATATACTACGGTAGGCGCTCCCAATGCTTATATTTTCAATGGCGAAGGAAGCAATGATGAAGGTGCCTTTGGCCGTGCCATGTACCGTCCTTGGACCAACACCGGTTCTTATCATACCAACGACCAGTGGGTAACGGTGACTATTCCGTTGACCAGCTTTACCTTCGACCGCTCTGGAGCTACGGCAACAGCGGTGCCCAATGCTCCAGAAGACTTTGCTAGCCTGACGATCTTCGTAGTAGGCGGTGGCGTGAACGGAACAGAGTGCATGCCGGTATTCAAGATTGACAATATACGTGCCGTGCCTAACAGATAAATCTATAAAAGAGTAATATTATGAAACATATAAGTAACTTAAAGGTGTGGTTGCTCTCTTGCCTGGTTGCCTTGGGCTTCACGGCATGCGACAGTGACAATTTAGACACCCAGCAATATAAAGGTGGCGTGAGCCTGAATGTGTATGGCCCGCAGCCCGTGATGCGTGGAGGCACGTTGCGCTTCCTCGGTTCTAACCTCGACCAGGTGACGCAAGTCATTATTCCCGGAGTCGAGCCTATTACGGAGATAGATGTCCGCCAGGCCGGTGTGCCCAGCGAAATATTGGTGCAGGTGCCGGTAGATGGTCCGGAAGTGGGTTATGTGACGTTGGTAACGGCCAATGGTGCGGAAATTGTGACCGAAACGCAGTTGACGTATGAAGAACCTATCGTGTTTGAAGGTTTCTCGCCGGCAACGGTAATGCCGGGCGAAGTCATTACCATTACGGGCGATTACCTGAACTTGATTCATGAAGTAATCTTTGCCGATGAGGTGGCAGTGCCGGAGGCGGAGTTCGTTTCCCACAGCCGTTACCAGATTGAGGTGGTTGTGCCCGACGCTGCACAAACCGGACAGATTATCCTAAGCGATGGCGCGGAAGACTTGCCCAACTGGATTTACTCGGAGGCTGAGCTGGAGGTGGGAGTACCGACGGTGACCTCGTTTATAGCTTCCCGCTTTAAGGCCGGCGAAACGTTGAACATCACGGGTACTGCGCTAAACCTGGTAGACTATGTGCGTTTCAATGCATCGGCAGAAGTTCCTTATGATGTGCCTTCTGCAACTCTGGCCGAGGAGGGCGAGGCATTCTTTACGTTGAATGAAGAAGGTACACAGATTACATTGGCGCAGCCGGTAGAAGCTGCTTCAGATGCTGTGGAACTGGTATTGCGGTCGGGTTTGACCGTAACGGCAATGACCGCAGAGAATTTCCAAGTGGTTATTCCATCCGGTTTGGCTGTATCCCCTAATCCTGTGAAAGCTGGTGCGTCACTGACTATCACCGGTACCGATTTGGACTTGGTGACCTCTATCGCTTTCCCGACGAATACGGAAGGTACGACAGTAGATGGTGGAGCATTCTCTATGGAATCCGGCAAGCTGGTTCTTGCAGCCGTTCCTACTACGGCGGTTGAGGGCAATGTCTTGCTGAATATGGCTAATGGCATGAATGCCACGGTGCCTTATGCTTTAGTGAAGCCTTCGGTGACTTCTTATTCTGCCAGTCAGGTGAATGCCGGGGCAGCGTTGGTACTGACGGGAACCAATCTGGACTTGGTGACCGGAGTCAGCTTTGGCGGCGGCAGCATTGCAGCGCCTGAGGAAGGGGCAACGGCCACCAGCCTTACAGTTGTTTTGCCGATGGATTCCAAGAGCGGTGCAGTGTCTTTGGCACTGGAAAATGGTACTACTGTAGAAGCACCGTCGCTGGAGGTGGCTGAGGCCGTGTTCTGCTTCATTGCAACCATGCCCGAAGGGGAGGTAACGGCCGGTAGCGTATGCTCGGTAGAAGTTGGTAATGGCGACAAACTGGAGAAGGTAGAAGTAGACGGGACAAGCGTTCAGTTCCTCGTAAATAATGGCATCCTTCAGTTTAACGTGCCGACTACGGCGGGTGCTGACAGCAAGGTGAAGCTGATATCTTCCAATGGTGAAGTGGAGTATGACTTCGCGTTTGTGCCATTGACAAAGCCGGAAATAGAGATTTGGTCTGGCTCTTGGGTATGTGGCAATTGGGAAGGGAACCAAGATTTAGCTTGGGGCGGATATGATTGGACAACGGTAGCTTCGGGTACGGCATTGAATTTCTATTATACCTTGGACAGCAGTGCTACTTATTGGCAGTTGCGTGTAGCTCAAGGAGACGGCTGGGTCGCTTTGACCGGTACTCCTGACCCGTATGATTTGACCGGAACCACTTCTCTTTCTGTAGTATTGACAGAGGAAATGCTGGATGATTTGCAGAATAATGGAGGTTTAGTTGTTACCGGTCGCGGTTTCACATTAACGCGAATTACCCTTCAATAATCGTTTAATAAAGATATAAAGAAAGCTATGAAACTTAATTTTAAGTATAAGTATAGGATGTTTTTATGGGTGGCAATGTCTTTGTTCTTCATTACTGCCTGCGACGACGAAATAGAAGTCAACATCCCCGAAGTCGCTGCCCCGGTATTGGTATCCACTACCCCTGAGAATGGTTCTTCCCGAGTGCGTCGTGGAGACATTACCATCAGTTTGACTTATGATAAAAATGTGTTCTTCGCCAGCAGTTACATCGACCAGTTGGACTTTACGGGCGGCACTTTGGTAAGTGCAGATGTGATTGGCTCGAGTAATACGCTGACTGTGAAAGTCAATGTTCCCGAACGGAAAACCCAGTGCACATTGACCATTCCCGCAGGGGTGGTGACCGGGCCGAACGACATGCCCGCGCCGGCTGTTACTTTGCAGTTTAGTACCATTGCGTTGGATAAGACTTTGGTCAATCCGGCGGCTATACCGGCAGCGCAGAACTTGTATGCTTACCTGTTGGAGGTATTTGAGACGCAGACGCTTTCGGCTACCATGGCCGATGTGGCTTGGAACACGGATGAGGCCGAGCAAGTAGCCCAATGGACGGGCAAGTATCCGGCCATCAACTGCTTCGACTATCTGCATCTGAACTCATCGCCTACGGATTGGATTGACTATAGTGATATCTCTGTCGTGAAGGATTGGTGGAATGCCGGTGGCATCGTAGCCGCCATGTGGCACTGGAACGTGCCGACAGCAGGTTCGGCTGTCTTGTCGGGTGAAGAAACCGTCATCGGCTCTTGGGATGCTGTGCAGTTGAATTCGGATGCCGTGAAGGCTGTCTTTGCCAAGGCTGAAGTAGGAGACCGTATTGTTGTGAATGTTAAGGACCTGGGCGAAGGTGCTCAAGGCTCTTTCAAGGACGGGGCATCTTGGGCAGGCCTTGTCGATGAGGCTGGAACTTCATACGACTATTTTGAAATCAGTGGCGAAAGCTATTCGTTGACACTGGATGCTACCACTTTGGCGGCGGTACAGGCGAATGGGTTAATCATCAGTGGACAAAATTACACCATCACCAGCGTCGTTCTGGAAGGTGTTCCCTCGGACACTTACAACTTCTACGCCGAAAACAACGCCTTCGACCCCGCCAATGCCCTGACGGAAGGCACGTGGGAAAACGCTGTCTACGAGGCCGACATGGCCGAGATTATCGGCTACCTGACGCTGCTGCAGAACGAGGGCATCCCCGTGCTGTGGCGTCCCTACCACGAAGCAGCCGGCGGCTGGTTCTGGTGGGGCAAGGATGCTGCCAGCTTCAAGGCCCTGTGGGTAGACATGTTCAACCGCTTCCAGGAGGCCGGACTGAACAACCTGATTTGGGTGTGGACGTCTGAAACGGGCGATGACGACTGGTATCCCGGCGATGCCTACGTGGACATCATCGGCCGCGACCTCTATGGCAATGCCGCCGATGACTGTGCTGCGCAATACAACACCCTTGCCGCTACCTACGGCAACAAGATGGTGGCCCTGAGCGAGTGCGGCTATGGCGAAGCCACCGAGTCAACCGTAGGCCTCATCTCCGAGCAATGGGCAGCCGGTGCACGCTGGGCATGGTTCATGCCGTGGTATAACGGCGATGACGCCTCGACCTTCCATGCCGATGAGGCTTGGTGGAAAGACGCCATGGAGCAGGACTTCGTCATTTCGCGCGACGAGCTTCCCGCCAGGCAGTAGAAAGATTGTTTAGAAGGATGCCATGACACTGTGAGGTGAAACACCTCTGCCTGAACAGATTGGGCGCGGGAGGTAGCCCGCGCCCAATTTGTTTCCAAGCATCCGCCGGGGCCGTCGGAATAGCGCCTTGGTGGTGTTGAAACCCTACCGCGCTGGCGTTGAAACCCTCCCGTGGTGGCGTTGAAACCCCACCGCGGTGCAATTGGAATACCTCCTTGTCTTTTCCTGATTTCACTAGACACTTTCTTTGTTCATAAACTAAAATAATAGACGCGTTCAGATGCGCGATACTAAAACGATAGACACAACTATAA
>CASELH010000019.1 GCA_949288715.1 uncultured Bacteroides sp.
TTATAGTTGTGTCTATCGTTTTAGTATCGCGCATCTGAACGCGTCTATTATTTTAGTTTATGAACAAAGAAAGTGTCTAGTGAAATCAGGAAAAGACAGGTCTTGGAAGGAGGGTAGATAAGTCCGGGACTGATGCCACATCAGTCCCGGACTCATGTCACATCAGTCTCGGACTGATGTACCCTCAGTCCGGGACTTATCTCATGACTTTCTCTATCTGTAAATAAATATAACCAATACTTAACCTTCATCCCATCCCCGCCTATGCCCTCCCTCTACCTGCTGCCCGTCACTTTGGGCGACACTCCGTGGCAGAACGTACTGCCCACGTACAACCGCGACATCATCCTCCGCATCCGCCACTTCATAGTGGAAGACGTGCGCTCTGCCCGACGCTTCCTCAAGCGGGTGGACCGCGACATCGACATCGACGCCCTCACCTTCTACCCGCTGAACAAGCACACCACCCCCGAGGCCGTAAGCGGATACCTGCGCCCCCTGGAGGCTGGGGAGGACATGGGCGTCATCTCCGAGGCCGGATGCCCCGCCGTGGCCGACCCGGGTGCCGACGTGGTGGCCATCGCACAGAAGAAAAACCTGCGCGTGGTGCCGCTCGTGGGCCCCTCGAGCATCATCCTCTCCGTCATGGCCTCCGGCTTCAACGGCCAAAGCTTCGCCTTCAACGGCTACCTGCCCATCGACCCGCAGGCCCGCGCCTCCCGGCTCCGTCAGCTGGAGCAGCGCGCCTATGCCGAGGGGCAGACGCAACTCTTCATAGAAACCCCTTACCGCAACAACCGCCTGGTGGAGGACATACTGCACACCTGCCGCCCGGCGACGCGCCTCTGCATCGCCGCCAACCTGACCTGCGAGGGCGAGTATGTGCGCACCCGTACCCTAAAAGAATGGACAGGCCGGGTGCCCGACCTGTCCAAGATTCCTTGCATATTCCTGATTTATAAGTAAGATTCCGCCCGCCAGTCTACAGCCTTCGTGCCGTCTGCTCCGCGTGGTAGGACGAACGCACCAGCGGCCCGCTCTCCACTTGCCGGAAGCCTTTGGCCAAGGCCGTCTCCCGGTAGCGGGCAAACTGCGCGGGCGTCACATACTCGGCCACGGGCCAATGCCGGCGTGAGGGCTGCAGGTATTGGCCGATGGTGAGCACCTGGCAACCCACTTGTCGCAGGTCGTCCATCAGTTCCTCCACCTCCTGGGGCGTTTCGCCCAGCCCCACCATGATGCCCGTCTTGCAGATGATGCCGCTTCCGGCTATTTGTCTCAGCACCTCCAGGCTAGTGTCATAGCGCGCTGCGCTGCGCACCAGCGGGCTGAGGCGGCGGATGGTTTCCATGTTGTGCCCCATGATGTCGGGCCGCGCCTCAATGACTTGTGCCACCAGCTCCGCACGCCCTTGGAAGTCGGGCACCAGCACCTCGATGGTCGTCTGCGGGCATCGGCTGCGCAGGGTGCGTATGGTGCGTGCCCAGTGTGCGGCGCCCAGGTCAGGCAGGTCGTCGCGGTCTACCGATGTCACTACGGCATGCTTCAGCTTCATCAGCGCTACCGAATCGGCCACATGCTCCGGCTCGTCGGGGTCCAGTGGCAGAGGACGGCCCGTCTTCGTGTTGCAGAAGCGGCAGCTGCGGGTGCACGTGTCGCCCCCTATCATGAAGGTGGCCGTGCCCCGCCCCCAGCACTCGCCCAGGTTGGGGCAGCGCCCGCTGCTGCAGATGGTGTGCAGCCGGTGCGCCTCTACTATGTGCTTGGTCTCGGTGTATCGCTCATTGGCGGCGATGCTTATCTTCAGCCATTCGGGCTTCCGCAGGGGCTTTTGGGGAGTGTCTTGCGGGGTCATTTCAGTTTCTCGTTGAAGAAGTTGGCCAACTTGGTGTACAGGTGCAACCTTGTGTTCCCGCCGAAGATGCTGTGGTTGCGGTTGGTGTACACCTGCATGTCGAACTGCTTGCCCAGCTGCACCAGGTGTTCGGCATATTCGGCGCAGTTCTGGAAGTGCACATTGTCGTCGGCCATGCCGTGCACCAGCAGGAGGTCGCCGTGCAGCTTGTCGGCACGGGTCATGGCTGAGGCCACCTTGTATCCCTCGGCATTCTCCTGCGGAGTGCGCATGAATCGCTCGCCGTAGATGGTGTCGTAGTAGTTCCAGTCGGTCACGGCGGCCACCGCAACGCCGGCGCGGAATACAGGCGTGCCCTCGCTCATGCTCATCAGTGTCATGTATCCGCCAAAGCTCCATCCCCAGATGCCGATGCGCTGTTTGTCCACATAAGGCAGGCTGCCCAGGTAGAGGGCGGTTTCCACCTGGTCGCGTGCCTCCTTGACACCCAGATTCAGGTAAGTGCATTTCTCGAAGGCTACACCCCGTCCGCCGGTGCCCCGTCCGTCCACGCAGGCCACCACGTAGCCTTGCGAGGCCATGTACGTCTCCCAACTGATGCTGAATCGGTCTACCACCTCCTGCGAGCCCGGGCCGCTGTACTGGTACATCAGCACGGGATATTTCTTCGTTTCCGAGAAGTCGGCAGGTTTCATCATCCATCCGTTCAGCTCGGTGCCGTCCGATGTCCGGAAGCTGAAGAACTCCTTCTGCGGCATGGCGTATTGCGCCATCTTGTCCTTCAGTTTCTGGTTGTCCACCAGGGTGGTGAGCACCTTGCCTTTGTTGTCGTTCAGGGTGATGACGACGGGGGTGTTCAGGCTGGTGTATCGGTTCATGTAGTACTTCATGTCCGTGCTGAACTGGGCACTGTTGGTACCTGCCTGTGCGGACAGTTTGGTTTTCTTCCCCCTCCGGTCTATCTTGTAAACGGCCTGGCACATGGGGCTTTCCTCGCGGCTGGTGTAGTAGAAGGCGCCCTCCCGTTCGTCATAACCCAGGAAGCCCGTCACTTCGTACTGGCCCGAGGTGACTTGCTTTTGCAGGCTGCCGTTCATGTTGTACCAATACAGGTGGTTGTAGCCGCTCTTTTCGCTGGCAAAGCTGAAGTGCTCCGGGTAGAAGCGGATGTAGTCGAAGGTGCCTTCCTTGATGTACGTGTCGCTCTCGTCACGCAGCACCAGCTTGCAGACGGTGCTGCGCGGGTCGGCAAAGTAGAGGTCCAGTCTGTTCTGGTGACGGTTCAGCGTAATGATGGCCAGCTTATTGGGGTCTTTGGTGAACTGTATGCGGGGGATGTAGCCGTCTTCATCCAGGGGCACGTCGATGCGCCGCGTCACCTTCGTCTTGATGTCGAAAGTGTGCACCGATACTTTGGAGTTGGCTTCTCCCGTCTTAGGATATTTATAGGTATAGGCACCCGGATATTTGGCATAGGCATCTATGTGTGGAGCCTCGCCGGCATATACGGGAAACGAGTAGGAGGGCACCTCTGATTCGTCAAAGCGAACGAAAGCCAGCATCTTGCTGTCAGCACTGAACTCCAGGGCCCGGTTGAAGGCAAACTCTTCTTCGTACACCCAGTCGGGAATGCCGTTCAGCACGCTGTTCCGCTTGCCGTCTTCCGTCACCTGGCTCTCGCTGTTGTTGTACAGTAGCTTCACCAGGTAGATGTTATTGTCGCGCACAAAGGCCACCATGTTGCCGTCCGGCGAGAATACCGGCACCTGTTGCGGTCCTCCGTCCGACAGCCGCTCTACCACATTGTTGATTTTCCCTTCCAAGTTGCGCTTCAGGCTGTACAGGTAGTGCACGGCGGTATAGGAACGGCGATAGATAGGCGTGGTCTCTGTAGCGATAAGCAGCTTGCTTCCATCGGGCGAGAAGCTGTAGCTGTCGAAGGTCTTGAACGGGCACTCGCGTGCCGTGGCGGCATCAAACAGCACCTCCACGGCTTTCCCCGTCTTGAAGGAGTATTTGATGATTTGCGTACGCCCGGCATTCATTTGCGAGTAGTGTTCCCCGTCGCCCGGGATGGGGATGACGCCGTAAATGTTTTCGGGTGTGAACTGTCCCGATACGATTTCTTTCAGATTGAGTGCCTTGCCTCCTTGCGCAAAGCTTGCCAGTGTGCAGAGGCAGCAGAAGAATAAAATGCCTAATTGTCTCATATTCAGGTATGAACGTTGTTTATAAATGTATGATTTTGCAAACTTACACAATTTCTTTGGAATAAACGAACAAAATGCCGGGAATGCAAGGCATGCAGGTTTCAGATTAATTCGTACATTTGCGCCCGTAAACTAAAAAACTGATAGAACGTGGATCCAGTTGCCCTGATACAGAAGTATTATCCCGATGATAATGCCCCCTTGCAATACATCCTGTTAAGGCATTCTGCCGATGTGGCCGAAAAAGCCGCGCAGATTGCCGAACGCCATCCCGAACTCCACTTAGACCAACGTTTTGTATATGAAGCCGCCATGCTGCACGACATAGGCATCTTCATGACCAATGCCCCTTCCATCCATTGCTATGGCGACAAGCCTTACATTTGCCACGGATACCTGGGCGCCGAGCTGATGCGGCGTGAGGGCTATTTCCGCCATGCCCTGGTGTGCGAGCGCCACACGGGTGCCGGCATCTCGCTGGAGCAAATAGAGCGCGAGAACCTGCCCTTGCCCCACCGCGACCTGATGCCCGTCAGTCTGGAGGAGCAAGTCATCTGCTTTGCCGACAAGTTCTTCTCCAAAACCCATTTGAATGACGAAAAGACGGTGGAAAAGGCCCGGAAAAGCCTCCAGAAGTATGGTGAAGAGGGGCTGCAACGCTTCGACCGCTGGTGCGAACTGTTCTTGTAAGCATCTAAAATTCTTTAAAAAACAGGATTATACGTATAAAATCAGTACTTTTGCCCCTTCAAGCGCAAACCCTTAGTCAATGACGTCGTTGAAACAGAACATATTTATATCGTTCCTTCTACTGCTTGTCTTGCTGTCTTTTTCGACTGAAGCCGTCTCACAACGGCGTATGAGGCCGGTGCAACCTCCCGTAGGCATTGCTCCGCAAGACTCTGTGGCCCTGAACGACACATTGGCTGCCGACTCCCTGCGCCAAGATACCGTGGCCGCCAAGAAAGACAATGGGCTGGATGCCCCCGTCACCTATGAGGCCAACGACTCGCTCGTCTTTACCCAAGACGGCTATGCCCACCTCTTCGGCGAAAGCAAGGTGAACTATCCCCACCAGAATATTGAGCTTACGGCAGAAGTCATCACCATGAACATGGACAGCAGCATTGTCTATGCCCATGGCGTGGAAGACTCGCTGGGTGTCATCCAAGGCCGCCCCGTGTTCAAGGACGGCGAGACTCCCTACGAAACCAACACCATCCGCTACAACTTCAAGAGCAAAAAGGGCGTCATAAGCAACGTGGTGAGCCAGCAAGGCGAAGGCTACGTCACCGGCAATAATGCCAAGAAGGGCAGCAGCGACGAGCTTTACATGAAAAGCGGCCGCTACACCACGTGCGACAACCACGAGCACCCCCACTTCTACATGCAGATGACCTATGCCAAGGTGCGCCCCAAGAAGAACATCGTGACGGGTCCCGCCTACCTTGTGGTGGAAGACGTGCCGTTGCCCTTGGCAGTGCCCTTCTTTTTCTTCCCCTTCTCCAGCAGCTATTCATCGGGATTCCTGATGCCTTCATACATGGACGACTCCAACCGAGGCTTCGGTCTCACCAACGGCGGTTACTACTTTGCCATCAGCGACCAGATGGACCTGAAGGTGCAGGGCGACATCTTTACCAAAGGCTCGTGGGCGCTCAATGCCGAGACCAACTACGTGAAGCGCTACAAATACTCCGGCCTGCTGCAGGCCAGCTACCAGGTGACCAAGACGGGCGATAAAGGCCTGCCCGACTACATGGTGTCGAAAGACTTCAAGATAGTGTGGAGCCACCGCCAGGATGCCAAGGCCAACCCCAACTCCACCTTCTCGGCCAGCGTGAACTTCTCTACCAGCAGCTACGAACGCTCCAACATAGGCAACCTGTACAATGCACAGGCCATGTCTCAGAACACCAAGACGTCGAGTATCAGCTATTCGCGCTACTTCTTCGACCGTAAGCTCCAGATATCGGCCACGGCCAACATTGCACAGACCATGCGCGACTCGTCCATCAACCTCACCCTGCCCGACGTCAACATCTACCTCACCACTATCTACCCCTTCAAACGCAAGCACCAGGTAGGCGATGAGCGTTGGTACGAAAAAATTTCACTCAGCTATACCGGCCGCCTGAAAAACAGCATACAGACGAAGGACAACCTGCTGTTCAAGTCCAACCTCATTAAAGACTGGGACAACGGCATGCAGCACGACATCCCCATCAGCGCCACGTTTACCTTGTTCAAGTACTTCAATGTGACGCCCTCCTTCAACTACACCGAGCGGTGGTACACCCGCAAGATAAAGCGCGGCTGGGACGATGAAAGCCAGCGGGAGGTGCAGACCGATACTGTCTACGGCTTCCACCGCGTGTACAACTACAGTGCCAGCCTGGGCATCAACACCAAGATATACGGCATGTACAAGCCCCTTCTTTTCCCCAAGAAGGAGATACAGATACGCCATGTCATCACGCCCTCCATCTCCATCAGCGGGGCGCCCGACTTCTCGTCCAAGCGCTTCGGCTACTACGACACCTACTACCGGCCCAACAGCGCGGGCGGGCAGGACACCGTGCAGTACTCTTACTACTCCGGCCAGGCCTTCACGCCTCCCGGCACAGGCAAGTCGGGCAACATCACCTTCTCCGTCTCCAACAACCTGGAGATGAAGTACAAGGACAAGAACGACTCCATCCGCAAGATAAGCCTGATTGACGAGTTGGGTGCCAGCATCAACTACAACATGGCTGCCGCCACCCGTCCCTGGGGCGACCTGCAGCTCAACCTCCGCCTGAAGCTGACCAAAAGCTACACCTTCAGCATGAGTTCGCGCTTCAAAACCTACGGTTACAAGTTCGACGAGCGGGGCAACGTGGTAGACAACGACCGCACGGAGTGGTCCTATGGTCGCTTCGGCATCTTCCAAGGCTATGGCTCCTCGTTCAGCTACACCCTGAACAACGACACGTGGAAAAAGCTGAAAGGCTTCTTCACCGGGAAGGACGATGAAGAGGAAGAGCAGAAAGAGGGCGAGGAAGCGGGCACCGAGACGGAGGACACGGCCGGCACCAGCCCTGCCGGCGGAAAGAAAACGGAGCAGGCCGCTGCCGATGAAGACGGCTATCAGGTGTTCAAGATGCCGTGGTCCATCAACCTGAACTACAGCTTCAACATTGCCGAAGACCGCTCCAAGCCCATCAACCGCAAGACCATGCGCTACCCCTACCGCTACACGCACAACCTCAGCGCGTCTGGCAACATCAAGATATCCAACAACTGGTCCATCAGCTTCAACTCGGGCTACGATTTCGAGGAGAAGGAAATTGTGCAGACCACGTTCAACATCACGCGCGACCTGCACTGCTTCAGCATGTCCGCCAGCCTTTCACCCTTCGGCCGCTGGAAGTACTACAACTTCACCATCCGCGCCAACGCCAGCATCCTGCAAGACCTGAAGTGGGACAAGCGCAGCCAGACGCAGAGCAACATCCAGTGGTATTGATGCCTGTGGCGTGCCGGGCATCCGGCTTTTCTTCCCATGACGTATTTCTCCTCATCCCGTACCTGTGGCCCGTAGTATGGCCTGCCTTGCCGCGGGTTTGATTGATTCTATTACTTTTCTTGTATGTATTTCCTTCGGTCCTTCTTCGCTCCATAGCGGCGCAGAATGACCGAACCAGTACCGAATGGGGTACGAATGGGGTAGGTAGTTGGTACGTAGTTGGTAATTTTGGATTTTTGTACTTCCCTTTTATCAGAAATCAGTCATAAGGAAGTCATGCAAGTGGATATGTATAATGCCCGGATATTCGGGGAGTCCGCCGCTGACCGGATCCATAGAGACGACATATTTAGGGTAGTTATCACGTATGTTGTACAGGTTTCCGAACTCTCTTGTGATGGTATCTTCTGAACCGAGCAGATACACAGCTTGTACATAGAGCTTTTGCTCTCTACGCGTGGCCACAAAATCGACCTCACCGTTGCGCAGGATGCCTACCGTGACTTTGAAGCCCTGCGTGGCAAGGTGGTGGAAGATGACGTTTTCTATTACTTTCTCGATGCTGCCGCGCAGGTTGAAACCGCAGAGCAAGTTGCGCAAGCCGTGGTCGGAGAAATAATATTTGTAATTCTGTTCGAAGATGCGCTTGCCATGAATGTCATACCTCTGGATGGGTGTGATGATGAATGCCCCACACAGATAGCGCAGATAAGTGGAGGTAAGCGTGTCGGATACCTTTTCGCCGTGAGACTTCATGGTGTTGGTGACGTTCCTCACAGAAATGAGCTTGCCGATGTTATCGGCAACAAATGTGGAAAGGTTTTCAATAAATGCGACGTTGCGGATTTCCTCTCGTGCGATGACATCGCGTAGCATGATGGTATTATAAACGCTTTGTAAGTAATCTCTTACCTGGTTTTCGTCTTCTATGTCGTAGTGGCAAAGACCGGGAAGCCCACCAACGCGTAGATAGGCCAAGAGGCTTTTGTCTGTGTCTTCCAATTCATGGAAACGGAGGAAGCCCCTGTATGTGAGGCTGTGTATGGGGACTTCAATGTACCGTCCGGAAAGCCGTGTGCTTAACTCTGAGGAGAAGATATATGCATTGCTGCCCGTGGCTATGATTTGGCAACGGTTTTCCGCATGAAGGCTGCGTAGGGCATCTTCATAATCTGTAATGTCCTGTACTTCATCAATAAGAAGGTAGTTGTCGCCACCCTCTGGTAAATTGGCTACGGCATATTCGTATAAGTCTTTGGCGGTACTGATGCTCTTAAACGCATAAAGTTCCTTGTTGATGTACACTACATTCGCTGCATTTTTGTGGGTTTGAAGCCAAGTATGTAACTGTTTAAGCATATAACTCTTGCCGACACGACGTTGGCCAACAAGAATAATCATCATGCCCTTGTCCAACAGGGAAACAATGTGCTTGAGGTACGTAGGACGTTCTATAATTTCCATAAACAAGATATTTTCTTGCAAATATATAAAGTATAGATGAGAATATCTGCAGAAAATGTATAAAATGCAGGATATACATTGGCATATTTGCAATATTTGTAGGATATGCCAATGTATATCCTATACTTTACCACACAATCTCCGTCATGCCGTGTGCCTTGAGGTATTCGTTCGTTTTGCTGAAGTGGCGGTTGCCGAAAAAGCCATTGTAGGCGGAGAGGGGAGAAGGATGGGTGGAGGTGAGCACCAGGTGCTTGCTGCGGTCTATGAAGGCGCCTTTGCGCTGGGCGTAGCCTCCCCAGAGGATGAAGACGAGGTGTTCTTTCCGGTCGGCCAGCAGGCGGATGACGCTGTCGGTAAAGGTTTCCCAACCGTGGCCTTGGTGCGAGCCTGCCTGGTGGGCGCGTACGGTGAGGGTGGCGTTGAGCAGCAGCACGCCTTGCCTGGCCCAGCGGGTGAGGTTGCCTGTGGCGGGTGGCTCGGTGCCTATGTCGTTTTTAATTTCCTTGAAGATGTTGACGAGCGACGGGGGGAAAGGGATGCCATCGTTTACCGAGAAGCATAGCCCGTGTGCCTGCCCTGGGCCGTGGTAGGGGTCTTGGCCTATGATGACTACTTTCACCTGGCTGAAGGGGCAGAGGTTGAAGGCATTGAATATCAGCCGGCCCGGCGGGTAGACGGTTTGGGTGCGATACTCTTGACGGACGAAGTCGGTAAGGGTGCGGAAATAATCTTTGTCGAATTCCGGTTGCAGTAGAGGTTTCCAGCTTTCTTCTATTTGTACATCCATAATGATTAGCAATAGTTTTGGCTGCTAAGGTACAAATAGAAATGAAGAATGAAGAACGAAGAATGAAGAATTTTCGCAAAAGGGTAATAAAGTATCGCTTGGAAATTCTTCATTCTTCGTTCTTCATTCTTCATCAAATGAGGTGTATGTTGTGCTCACGGCACGTCTGGCGCATACTTTCGGGCCAGATGCTGGCTTGTATTTCGCCGATGTGGGCCTTGCGTAGGTAGAACATGCAGAGGCGTGACTGGCCGATGCCTCCGCCGATGGAGAGGGGTAGGGTGTCGTCCAGCAGGCGTTTGTGGAAGTATAGTTCCAGGCGTTGTTCTTCACCCTCCAGCTTCAGTTGGCGCACCAGGGCTTCTTTGTCCACGCGGATGCCCATGGAGGATAGCTCGATGCTGCGCTGCAGCACTTCGTCCCACAGCACGAGGTCGCCGTTCAGTCCGGGCAGGTCGTTCAGTCCCGGGGTGGTGTAGTCGTCGTAGTCGGGGGCACGCCCGTCGTGCTTCTTCCCGTCGCCCAGCCGGCAGCCTATGCCGATGATGAACACGGCTCCATGCTTCTTGGCGATGGCGTGTTCGCGCTCTTTGGCGGTGAGGTGGGGGTAGAGCTGGCGCAACTCCTCGGCGTGGATGAAGTGCAGTTTGGCCGGCAGGCAGGGGCGGATGGAGGGGTACATTTCGTACACCATGTACTCGGTGCGCACCATGGCGGCGTAGATGCGGTTCACTATTTCCTTCAGGAAGTCGATGTTGCGGTCTTCGGCGGTGATGACGCGTTCCCAGTCCCACTGGTCTACATAGAGGGAGTGCAGGTTGCCCAGCTCTTCGTCGGCGCGGATGGCGTTCATGTCGGTGTAGATGCCGTAGCCTGGCTCTATGTGGTATTCGGCCAGGGTGAGGCGTTTCCACTTGGCCAGGGAGTGCACCACTTCGGCCTGCACGTCTCCCATGTCTTTGATGGGGAAAGAGACGGGGCGCTCCACGCCATTCAAGTCATCGTTGATGCCCATGCCTTTCAGTACGAACAAAGGGGCGGTGACGCGCCTTAGGCGCAATTCGGACGACAGGTTCAGCTGGAAGAACTCTTTGATTTGCTTGATGCCCAGCTCGGTTTGCCGCAGGTCCAGTATAGGTTTATATCCCTTCGGGGTGATCAGGTAGCTCATAGCTTTTCTTGTTTTTTGTTGATAAGATTGTTATTTTGGTTGGCAAATATAGGAATAATATTAATAATTGCTTTTCTTTTTATTGAAAAAATATCATAGTGTTTTTTATTCTGCGTGTTCTGCACTCAAAATAACATTTTCCGGGCGGCATCTGCACGGAGAGGACGATGTGGAGGGCTGTGCAAAGCTTTGGGATAAAAAACTGTTGCAACATTAGGAAGATGAAAAGTTTTTTCCTACTTTTGCATCCGCATTACGGCTCCGTAGCTTAGTGAATAGAGCGTCAGATTCCGGTTCTGAAGGTCCTGGGTTTGAGTCCCAGCGGGGTCACCACGGCAATCCCCACAGGCTTTTGGCTTGTGGGGATTGTCTTTTTTCCGCCCATTTGCTTTGCCACGTCGCTGCCTTTGCTTACTTTTGCGACGTTTTTTATGAGGCACACCAATATTAAATAGTAGAATCATGAGTTGGTTAGACAGTCTGTTATGGGACCCGGCATCGGTGGCTCACATCGTTCTCTTGTATGCGTTTGTCATTTCGGTGGGCGTGTTGCTGGGCAAAATCAAGTTCTTCGGCATTTCGCTGGGGGTTACTTTCGTACTTTTCACGGGCATCCTGATGGGGCACTTCGGCTTTACGGCGGAGGCGCACATACTGCACTTCCTGCGGGAGTTCGGGCTCATCTTGTTTGTGTTCTGCATAGGCCTGCAGGTGGGGCCGTCGTTCTTCTCGTCGTTCAAGAAGGGGGGCATGAGGCTGAACGCGCTGGCCGTGGCCATCGTGGCGCTGAACATTGTGGTGGCGCTGGCCATCTACTTCCTGGCCGAGGGCAGGGTGAGCCTGCCTATGGTGGTGGGCATCATGTATGGCGCGGTGACCAACACGCCGGGACTCGGCGCCGCGCAGGAGGCCTTGAACCAGCTGCACTACACGGGCGACCCCATTGCGCTGGGCTATGCCTGCGCCTACCCGCTGGGCGTGGTGGGCATCATAGGCTCGGTGATTGCCATACGATACATCTTCCGCGTGAACTTCCAGAAGGAGGAGCAGGACTTGCAGACGCTGGACTCGTCGGACATGAAGCATAAGCCCCACATGATGAGCCTGGAGGTGCGCAACGAATCCATCAACGGAAAGACGCTGCTGCAGGTGAAGGACTTCCTGGCCCGGCCCTTCGTCTGCTCGCGCATCAGGCACGAGGGGCACGTCAGCATACCGGACCAGAACACGGTGTTCTACGTGGGCGACCAGCTGTTCATCGTCTGCTCCGAGGAAGACGCCGCGGCCATCGTGGCCTTCATTGGCAAGGAGATGGAGATGGACTGGGAGCGCCAGGACATGCCCATGGTGTCGCGCCGCATACTGGTGACGAAGTCGGAGATTAACGGCAAGAAGCTGGGCAGCATGCACTTCCGCAGCATGTATGGCGTGAACGTGACGAGGGTGAACCGCTCGGGCATGGACCTCTTTGCCGACCCCAACCTGGTGCTGCAGGTGGGCGACAGGGTGATGGTGGTGGGCCAGCAGGACGCCGTGATGCGCGTGGCCGACGTGCTGGGCAACCAGCTGAAGCGACTCGACTCGCCCAACATCGTCACCATCTTCGTCGGCATACTGCTGGGCATCTTGCTGGGCAGCCTGCCCGTGGCCTTCCCGGGCATGCCCACGCCGCTGAAGCTGGGCTTGGCGGGCGGACCGCTGGTGGTGGCCATACTGATAGGGCGCTTCGGGTACAAGCTGAAGCTGGTGACCTACACCACGATGAGTGCCAACCTGATGCTGCGCGAGATAGGCCTCGTCTTCTTCCTGGCCAGCGTGGGCATCGACGCCGGGCAGCACTTTGTGGACACGGTGGTGCAGGGCGACGGGTTGCTCTACGTCCTTTGGGGCTTCTTGATAACGGTGATACCGCTGTTGCTGGTGGGCATCTTCGC
The DNA here is from genome assembly GCA_949288715.1 of uncultured Bacteroides sp. GTDB lineage: Bacteria > Bacteroidota > Bacteroidia > Bacteroidales > Bacteroidaceae > Bacteroides. Next base: position 12,933 of record CASELH010000019.1, read on the forward strand.
CCGCTGGCGCTACAAGCTGAACTACTTCACGCTGATGGGCCTCATAGCCGGCTCGACGACCGACCCGCCTGCATTGGCCTATGCCAACCAGGTCTCGGGCAACGACGCCCCCTCCGTGGGCTACTCCACCGTCTACCCCCTCACGATGTTCCTCCGCATCCTGGCCGGGCAGATGCTGCTGCTGGCGATGATGTAGGGGGGGGAATTGAGAATTGAGAATTAAAAATTGAGAAATAATACCGCGGTAAACGAAGAATGGCAGGTCGATACACATCTTCCTGCCATTCTTCATTTTCAGCACGAGCCTCGCTCGTATTTCTCAATTCTCAATTTTTAATTCTCAATTTACCACGGCGTTATTTCTCAATTTTTAATTCTCAATTCTCAATTTTACCCCAGCTGGTGGTCGCCGTCGTCCTCGCCCTCGCCGGTGCCGGGGGTGGTGCCGGTGCCGCCCTGTACGGGCAGCTGGCCCGTCTGCTTGTAGTCCAGGTAGGCCTTGGTGCTGGGGAAGGTGAAGCCTTCGTCCACCACGCCCACGTTTTCAAACTCCAGTCCGTTCTTGATGTCCGCCATCAAGGTCTTCGAGGGGGTGAAGACGATTTTCACGTTCTTTATCATCGAGGCGGCGTTGAAATCCTCCAGGTTGTCCACGCCCTCGCTGCTGAAGCTGAGGCGGAGCCAGCCCAGTTCGCCCAGCTGGACGCTGTTGCCTTGTTGCAGCTCGTGCACAATGCCGTCGCACACCAGGTTGAAGGTCGACTCGGCCTCCGTAGGGGCGGTGGTGGTGTTGCGCGTCACGACTTTGCAGACGGAGCGGGTGGTGAGGCGGTTGGTGATAATAGGCGAAGCGTGCCATTGTGTTTCGGATTGAGGATTCTTAGGGTCTTTCCTTTTCTTGGTAAATTTGAATTTGGTTGACATAGTAGTAAAGGTGTTAAAATGTTAAATCATCGTGTTTATAAATACTTTTTATCTGAGTCGTAACGACGCAGTAGCGTCGTTAAAAATGCCCTATAGCGTCGTTAAAAATGGGCAGTAGCGCGTTTTTAACTCCGCTACTGCGCGTTTTCAACTGCCCTACTGCGCGTTTTTAACGGCGCTATAGGGCGTTTCCAACGCCCCTGTATCGCATTTCCGCAGGCAAAGTTATCGGTTTTCCGCAATCTTGACATCGCGCCGCATCTGCCTCATATCTCCAGCTTCCTCCTTACGAACGTTTCGATGAAATCCGTCGTAGCCTCCACGCCCAGCGCCGACGAGTCGATGCACAGGTGGTAGGTGGCGGCGGCGCCCCACGTCTTGTTGCTGTAGTAGTTGTAGTAGTCCGAGCGCTTCTTGTCCGCCTTCTCCATCATGGCCGCGGCGGCCTCCTCGGTGATGTTGTGCAGGCGGCACAGGCGCGCTATGCGGTCGGCCCTGGAGGCGGAGATGAAGATGTTGGCACACCACGGGTAGTCGCGCAGAATGTAGTCCGCGCAGCGGCCCACGAAGAGGCACGAGTGGTCCTCGGCCAGGCGGCGGATGACGTCGCTCTGCACCTGGAACAGCGAGTCGTTGCTCAGGCAGTTGGCCGCCGGCATCGCCCCGTCGCCTATGAAGGGGAAGCGCATGCCAAACAGTCCGCCCAGCACCGACTGCGAGGCCCGCTCGTCCGCCTTCTCGAAAAACTCCGAGCGCAGCCCGCTCTGCTCCGAGGCCAGCCGGATGAGCTCCTTGTCGTAGAAGTCAATGCCCAGCCGCGCGGCCAGCTTCGCCCCAATCTCGCGGCCCCCGCTGCCCAGCTGGCGGCCGATGTTCACTATGATTTTCTTGTTCATCATGTCCTGTTATGGTTTAAAATGTCCGGTGTCGAGGGCAAATATAGGCATTCCCTCCGGAAAATATGACTACCGGCGCGGAAAAATGCGAAATGTTTCGTATTTTTGCCCGCAAATTGACGTAGAGTAACGAAATGAACGTATTAGAACTTAGCGAACAAGAAATCATCCGCCGCCAGAGCCTGGCCGAGCTGCGGGCCATGGGCATCGACCCCTACCCGGCAGCCGAGTATGTAACCAACGCCTTCTCCACCGACATCAAGGCGGAGTTCAAGGACGATGCCGGCGAGCCCCGCCGCGTCTCCGTGGCCGGCCGCATGATGAGCCGCCGCGTCATGGGCAAAGCCTCCTTCATAGAACTACAGGATTCCCGGGGGCGCATACAGGTGTACATCACCCGCGACGACATCTGCCCGGACGAGAACAAGGACATGTACAACGTCGTCTTCAAGCGCCTGCTCGACCTGGGCGACTTCATCGGCATCGAAGGCTTCGTGTTCCGCACCCAGATGGGCGAAATCTCCATCCACGCACAGAAGCTCACCGTCCTCTCCAAGAGCCTGCGCCCCCTGCCCGTGGTGAAGTACAAAGACGGCGTGGCCTACGACAAGTTCGACGACCCCGAGCTGCGCTACCGCCAACGCTACCTCGACCTCATCGTGAACGACGGCGTGAAGGACACCTTCCTGAAGCGCTCCAAAATAATCAGCACCCTGCGCGCCGCCCTCGACGAGGCCGGCTACACCGAGGTAGAGACGCCCATCCTGCAGTCCATACCCGGCGGAGCCAGCGCCAGGCCCTTCATCACCCACCACAACTCGCTCGACATCGACCTCTACCTGCGCATCGCCACCGAGCTCTACCTGAAGCGCCTGATAGTGGGCGGTTTCGAAGGCGTGTACGAGATAGGCAAGAACTTCCGCAACGAAGGCATGGACAAGAACCACAACCCCGAGTTCACCTGCATGGAGCTGTACGTGCAATATAAAGACTACAACTGGATGATGGGCTTCACCGAGCGCCTGTTGGAACGCATCTGCCTGGCCGTGAACGGCACCACCGAGACGGTGATAGACGGCAAGACCATCAGCTTCAAGGCTCCCTACCGCCGCCTCCCCATACTCGACGCCATCAAGGAGAAAACCGGCTACGACCTCAGCGGCAAGACCGAAGACGAGATACGCGACATCTGCCGTGCGCTCAACATGGAGATAGACGACACCATGGGCAAGGGCAAGCTGATAGACGAAATCTTCGGCGAGTTCTGTGAAGGCACCTTCCTGCAGCCCACCTTCATCACCGACTACCCCGTCGAGATGTCGCCCCTCACCAAGATGCACCGCTCTAAGCCCGGCCTCACCGAGCGCTTCGAGCTGATGGTGAACGGCAAGGAGCTGGCCAACGCCTACAGCGAGCTCAACGACCCCATCGACCAGGAAGAGCGCTTCAAGGAGCAGCTCCGCCTCAGCGAAAAGGGCGACGACGAGGCCATGTTCATCGACCAGGATTTCCTCAAGGCCCTGCAATACGGCATGCCGCCCACCTCGGGCATCGGCATCGGCATCGACCGCCTCACCATGCTCCTCACCGGGCAGCCCTTCATCCAGGAGGTGCTCTTCTTCCCGCAGATGCGCCCCGAGAAGGTCGCCCCCAAAGACCCTGCCGCCAAGTACGTGGCCCTGGGCATACCCGAAGCCTGGGTGCCCCTCATCCAGAAGGCAGGCTACACCGTGGTAGACAGCATGAAGGACGTCAACCCCCAGAAGCTCCACATGGACATCTGCGGCATTAACAAGAAGTACAAGCTGGGCCTGGACAACCCCACCGTGGCCGACGTGGAGGGCTGGATAAACCGCATACAATAACCATATATATAATAGGTATAAGAGGGAGGCATGAAATCACCCGGAAAGATAGCCATCATGGGCGGAGGCAGTTGGGCCACCGCCATCGCCAAAATGGTGTTGGCGCAGGCCGACACGCTGAATTGGTACATGCGGCGCGACGACCGCATTGCCGACTTCAAGCGCCTGGGCCACAACCCTGCCTATCTGACCAGCGTGAAGTTCGACGTGAAGCGCATCCACTTCAGCTCCAACATCAACGACATCGTCAAGGAGTCGGACACGCTGATATTCGTCACCCCCTCGCCCTACCTGAAGAACCACCTGAAGAAACTCAAGACGAAGATAAAGGACAAGTTCATCATCTCCGCCATCAAGGGCATCGTGCCCGACGACAACATGATTGTCTCCGACTACTTCACCAAGGAGTATGGCGTGCCGCCCGAAAACATTGCCGTGGTGGCCGGCCCCTGCCATGCCGAAGAGGTGGCCATGGAGCGCCTGTCCTACCTGACGATAGCCTGCCCCGACACCAACAAGGCCACCGCCGTGGCGCGCCTGCTGGCCAGTTCCTACATCAAGACCTCGGTGAGCAACGACGTGGTGGGCATAGAGTACGGCTCGGTGCTGAAGAACGTGTATGCCATAGCGGCCGGCATCTGCAACGGGCTGAAGTATGGCGACAACTTCCAGGCGGTGCTCATGTCGAACGCCGTGCAGGAGATGGAGCGCTTCCTGCAGACCGTGCACCCCATCGACCGCAACGTCAACGACTCGGCCTACCTGGGCGACTTGCTGGTGACGGGCTACTCCAACTTCAGCCGCAACCGCACCTTCGGCGCCATGATAGGCAAGGGCTACTCGGTGAAAAGCGCGCAGATGGAGATGGAGATGATAGCCGAGGGCTACTATGGCACCAAGTGCATCAAGGAGATAAACAAGCACTACCATGTGAATATGCCTATTGTGGATGCGGTGTACAACATCTTGTATGAACGCATCTCGCCGGTGATAGAGATAAAGCTGCTCACCGACTCCTTCCGCTGAAGGCGCCGGTCGGGCAGCTGCGCATAGAAAAGAGAACCAGAAAACTAAAGTTATCAAAACGTAGAACGATATGATTAGCTTAAACATTGAAAAGACTTTTGGATTCATTTCCAAAGAGAGCGTCTTTGCCTACGAAGCACAGGTAAAGGCCGCACAAGAAGCACTGGAAAACGGTACAGGTAAGGGTAACGATTTCTTGGGATGGCTGCACCTCCCTTCTTCCATTACCAAAGAGCATTTGGACGACCTGAAGGCTACAGCCCAGGTGCTGCGCGACAACTGCGAGGTGGTGGTAGTGGCAGGCATCGGCGGCAGCTACCTGGGTGCGCGTGCCGTCATCGAGGCGCTGTCCAACAGCTTTGCCTGGCTGCAAGAGAAGAAGACGGCTCCTACCATCCTGTATGCAGGCCACAATATCGGTGAAGATTACTTGTACGAACTGACCGAATACTTGAAGGGCAAGAAGTTCGGCGTAATCAATATCTCCAAGTCGGGCACCACTACCGAAACCGCTTTGGCCTTCCGCCTGCTCAAGAAGCAGTGCGAGGACGAGCGCGGCAAGGACATGGCCAAGAAGGTTATCGTAGCCATCACCGATGCCAAGAAGGGCGCAGCCCGCGTCACGGCCGATAAGGAAGGCTACAAGTCGTTCATCATCCCCGACAATGTGGGCGGACGCTTCTCCGTGCTTACGCCGGTAGGCCTGTTGCCCATCGCCGTGGCCGGTTTCGACATCGACAAGCTGGTGGCCGGCGCCGTGGTCATGGAGAAGGCCTGCGGCAGCGACGTTCCCTTCGCCGAGAATCCCGCCGCCATCTATGCCGCTACCCGCAACGAGCTCTACAAGAGCGGCAAGAAGATTGAAATCCTCGTGAACTTCAACCCCAAACTGCACTACGTCAGCGAGTGGTGGAAGCAGCTGTACGGCGAGTCGGAAGGCAAGGAGCACAAGGGCATCTTCCCCGCTTCCGTAGACTTCTCTACCGACCTGCACTCCATGGGCCAGTGGATTCAGGAGGGCGAGCGCACCATCTTCGAGACGGTAATCTCCGTGGAGAAGGTAAACCACAGCCTCACCGTGCCCACCGATGCCGAAAACCTGGACGGCCTGAATTACCTGGCCGGCAAGCACGTGGACGAAGTGAACAAGATGGCCGAACTGGGCACGCAGCTTGCCCACGTGGACGGCGGTGTGCCCAACATGCGCATCGTCATCCCCGCACTGAACGAGGAAAGCATAGGCGGCCTGCTCTACTTCTTCGAGAAGGCTTGCGGCATCAGCGGCTATGTGCTGGGCGTTAATCCGTTCAACCAGCCGGGCGTAGAGGCTTACAAGAAGAACATGTTTGCCCTGCTCAACAAGCCGGGTTATGAAGAAGAGTCCAAAGCCATCCAAGCCCGTCTGTAATGATTTGCATGAACCACTTGTGATATAACCAAAGATGTGGGCAGCCCTTTGTATGGGCTGCCCATATTTGTTTCTTAGTAACAACAAGCCTGTTTTATATAAATGGGAATTTAGTTGTGTGTTTACACGATGGCACGCAGATGACGCAGACGAGCGCAGATGAACGCAGATTTTTTCTTTTCGTCATGCTGAACGTAAGTGAAGCATCTCTCACATAATAGGAGATTCTTCACTGTGTTCAGAATGACAGATACATGGCGCAGCCCTTAAGAATCTGCGTAAATCTGCGCTCGTCTGCGTCATCTGCGTGCCAACAAAATGCACAACGCAGCCCGATAAATTATCATTTCATTTTGTACAGTTATTTATATGTCAGATTTTAAAGCATCCGTTATCCGCTATCTGGAGCGGCACGGCTATTCGGGCATCCGGCTGAAGGCCGTCCTCTTTGACATGGACGGCGTGCTGTTCAACTCCATGCCCTATCATGCCGACGCCTGGCACAAGGTCATGGCACGCCACGGTCTGCACCTCAGTCGCGAAGAGGCCTTCCTGCACGAGGGGCGCACCGGCTCGTCTACCATCAACATCGTTTACAGCCGCCAGTTCGGGCGCGAGGCCGACCCTGAGTTGGTGAAGGCCATTTACGAGGAAAAGAGCGCCGAATTTGCCAAGAACCCCGAGCCTGAGCGCATGCCGGGAGCCTGGGAACTGCTGCAGAAGCTGAAGGGTGAGGGCATTACGCCCGTCCTGGTCACCGGCTCGGGCCAGCACTCTCTGTTCGAACGCCTTCAGCATTGCTTCCCCGGCATGTTTCAGCGCGAGCGCATGGTCACGGCCTTCGACGTGAAGTATGGCAAGCCCCACCCCGAGCCTTACCTCATGGGCCTGGAGAAGGCCGGCGTGCAGCCTTGGGAAGCCATTGTGGTGGAGAATGCTCCCATCGGCGTGCAGGCAGGCGTGGCGGCAGGCATTTTTACCGTAGCAGTGAACACCGGTCCGCTGGACGGGCAGGTGCTGCTCGATGCCGGCGCCGACGTGCTGCTGCCCTCCATGCAGGCCTTGTGCGATGGCTGGGAGGCGTTGAAAGCCTGTCTTGATAGCGTTGAAACCCTGCCTCGGTAGCGTTGAAACCCTACCACGGTAGCGTTGAAACCCCTGCGCGCTGGCTGTGGTAGGCCGGCTTGCCGGGCGTTTTGCCCCCGCTTGTTTGGCTTTTTTTAAGGCGAAGCGGCAAAAAGTAGGTTGAAAAACACGCTTATCCCAATGAATTGCGTATATTTGCATGTCTGTAAATGACGTTTTGATAAGAGAACAGTTTTACTTTTTAAATAGATAAACTATGGCAGATATCAATGAAAAACTCTTCTCGGACTTTCCTCCCGTCTCTACCGATGCGTGGATGGAGAAGATTACCGTCGACCTGAAAGGCGCGGACTTTGAGAAGAAACTCGTTTGGAAAACCAACGAAGGCTTTAAAGTAAAGCCCTTTTACCGCAGGGAAGACCTGGAGGGACTGAAGACTACGGACGCCCTGCCCGGTGAGTTCCCCTACCTGAGAGGAAACAAGAAGGACAACAACAGCTGGCTTGTGCGCCAGGAGATTGACGCGACGGATGCCGCCGAGGCCAATGCCAAAGCGTTGGATGTGCTGAACAAGGGCATCGACTCCCTCTCCTTCCACCTCAAGGCCAAGCAGCTGGATGCCGCCTACCTGGACACTTTGCTGAAGGACATCTGCACCGAGTGCGTGGAGCTGAACTTCTCCATCTGCCAGGGCCACGTGGTGGAGCTGGCCAATCTGCTGGTGGCTTACTTCCAGGGCAAGGGCTACGACCTGTCCAAGCTGCAAGGCTCCATCAACTACGACCCCATGGGCAAGATGCTGGCCAAGGGCAAGGAAAAAGGTTGCCTGGTGGACACCGCCAAGGCGCTGCTGGCCGCTACCGCTCCGCTGCCCGGATACCGCGTGCTGAACGTGGGCGCCCTGACGCTGAACAATGCCGGCGCTTACATCTACCAGGAGCTGGGCTATGCCTTGGCCTGGGGCAATGAGTACATGAGCGCGCTGACCGAAGCCGGCATTCCTGCGGCTACGGTGGCCGGGAAGATTAAGTTCAACTTCGGCATCAGCTCCAACTACTTCCTCGAAATAGCCAAGTTCCGTGCAGCCCGCCTGCTGTGGGCCAACATCGTGGCTTCCTACCTGAAGCCGGAAGACGGCAAAGAGCCCGCCAAGATGCGCGTGCATGCCGAGACTTCCACGTTCAACCTCACTTTGTTTGATTCTTACGTCAACCTGCTGCGCACGCAGACCGAGGCCATGAGTGCCGCCCTGGCCGGCGTGGACTCCATGACGGTAGTGCCCTTCGACAAGGCTTACGAGGCTCCCAACGAGTTCTCCGAGCACTTGGCACGCAATCAGCAGCTCCTCCTGAAGGAAGAGTCGCACTTCGACAAGGTGGTCGACCCTGCCGCCGGTTCTTACTACATAGAAAACCTCACCGTGTCCATTGCCAAGCAGGCTTGGGAGTTGTTCCTCTCCGTGGAAGACGAGGGCGGATTCCTGGCAGCCGTAAAAGCCGGCAAGGTGCAAGAGGCTGTCAACGCCAGCAACGTGGCACGCCATGCCGCCGTGGCCAAGCGTAAGGAGATTCTGCTGGGCACCAACCAGTACCCCAACTTCCAGGAGCTGGCCAATGGCAAGAAGCCGCTCGAGGCCGTGTGCTGCTGTGGCGGTGGCGAGCATCAGGCTTGCGAGAAAGACTGCCCGACCTTGGTGTTCGACCGTGCCGCCAGCGAGTTCGAGGCCTTGCGACTGGAGACGGAGGCATCGGGCAAGCGCCCCAAGGCCTTCATGCTCACCATCGGCAACCTGGCCATGCGCCAGGCCCGTGCCCAATTCTCGTGCAACTTCCTGGCTTGCGCCGGATACGAAGTCATCGACAACCTGGGCTTCGACACCGTGAAGGAGGGTATCGACGCTGCCATGGCCGCCAAGGCGGACATCGTGGTGCTCTGCTCGAGCGACGACGAATATGCCGAGTATGCCATCCCCGCCTACCAGGAACTGGCCGGACGTGCCATGTTCATCGTGGCCGGCGCCCCTGCCTGCATGGACGAGCTGAAAGCAGCCGGCATAGAGAACTTCATTCATGTACGCGTCAACGTGCTGGAGACTTTAAAGGAATACAACGCTAAATTATTGAAGTAACCATGAGAAAAGATTTCAAAAACTTAGATATATATGCCGCTTTCCAGCCCGTCGACGGCGCCGAGTGGCAAAAGGCTAACGGCATCCATGCCGATTGGAAAACGCCGGAGCACATTGAGGTGAAGCCTGTATATACGAAAGAAGACCTCGAAGGGATGGAGCATCTGGACTATGCCGCCGGTCTGCCCCCTTACCTGCGTGGCCCGTACTCCATGATGTACACTTTCCGCCCCTGGACCATCCGCCAGTATGCCGGATTCTCTACGGCCGAAGAGTCCAATGCTTTCTACCGCCGCAACCTGGCCAGCGGCCAGAAGGGCTTGTCGGTGGCATTCGACCTGCCCACGCACCGTGGCTACGACCCCGACAATGAGCGCGTGGTAGGCGACGTGGGCAAGGCCGGCGTGTCCATCTGCTCGCTGGAGAACATGAAGGTGCTGTTCGAGGGCATTCCCTTGAACAAGATGTCCGTCTCCATGACCATGAATGGTGCCGTGCTGCCCGTCATGGCCTTCTACATCAACGCCGGCCTGGAGCAGGGCGCCAAGCTGGAGGAGATGGCAGGCACCATCCAGAACGACATCCTGAAGGAGTTCATGGTGCGCAACACCTATATCTATCCGCCTGCATTCTCCATGAAGATTATCTCCGACATCTTCGAATATACTTCCCAGAAGATGCCGAAGTTCAACTCCATCTCCATCTCGGGCTACCACATGCAGGAAGCCGGTGCCACGGCCGACATCGAGCTGGCCTACACCCTGGCCGACGGCTTGGAGTACCTGCGTGCCGGTGTCAATGCCGGGCTGGACATCGATGCCTTCGCACCGCGCCTGTCCTTCTTCTGGGCCATCGGCACCAACCACTTCATGGAGATAGCCAAGATGCGTGCCGCCCGTATGCTGTGGGCCAAGATTGTGAAGCAGTTCAACCCCAAGAACCCCAAGTCGCTGGCGCTGCGCACGCACTGCCAGACGTCCGGCTGGTCGCTCACCGAGCAAGACCCCTTCAACAACGTGGGCCGCACCTGCATCGAGGCCATGGCTGCTGCCTTGGGCCATACGCAATCCCTGCACACCAATGCCTTGGACGAGGCCATCGCCCTGCCGACGGACTTCTCCGCCCGCATTGCCCGCAACACGCAGATATACATCCAGGAGGAGACCTACGTCTGCAAGAACGTCGACCCGTGGGGCGGCTCCTACTACGTGGAGGCGCTGACCAACGAGATTGCCCACAAGGCATGGGAGCACATCCAGGAGATTGAGAAGCTGGGCGGCATGGCCAAGGCCATCGAGACCGGCATCCCCAAGATGCGCATCGAGGAGGCAGCCGCACGCACCCAGGCCCGCATAGACAGCGGCACGCAGACCATCGTAGGCGTGAACAAGTACCGCCTGGAGAAGGAAGACCCCATCGACATCCTCGAGATAGACAACACCGCCGTGCGCCAGGAGCAGCTGGAGAACCTCGCGAAGCTGAAGGCCGGCCGCAACCAGGCCGACGTGGACAAGGCGCTCGATGCCATCACCGAGTGCGTCCGCACCGGCAAGGGCAACCTGCTCGAGCTGGCCGTCGAGGCCGCCCGCGTGCGTGCCACCTTGGGCGAGATATCCTATGCCTGCGAGAAGGTAGTGGGCCGTTATAAAGCAATCATCAGAACGATATCAGGCGTGTACTCATCAGAAAGCAAGAACGACAAAGACTTCGACCGGGCCTGCGAGCTCTGCGCGGAGTTTGCCAAGAAAGAAGGTCGCCAGCCCCGCATTATGGTTGCCAAGATGGGGCAGGACGGTCACGACCGCGGCGCGAAAGTGGTGGCAACCGGGTATGCCGACTGCGGCTTCGACGTGGACATGGGCCCGCTGTTCCAAACACCGGCCGAAGCTGCCCGCGAGGCGGTGGAGAACGACGTGCACGTAGTGGGCGTGTCCTCGCTGGCCGCAGGGCACAAGACGCTCATCCCGCAGCTCATCGACGAACTGAAGAAGCTGGGCCGCGAGGACATCGTGGTCATTGCCGGCGGCGTCATTCCCCCGCAGGACTATGACTTCCTCTACAAGGCAGGCGTGGCCGCCATCTTTGGCCCCGGCACCCCCGTGGCCAAGGCCGCTTGCCAGATACTGGAGATACTTATGAACGAAGAATAACACTAAAGCGTAACCTCCTTTCATTGGAAAGGAACCGGCCGTCTTGCCCGCGAGGGTAGGGCGGCTTTTTATTTGAGGTCAATCCATCCTCGCCTTGCCGGTGGAAAAAAGTCGGCTAAACTCTTGGTTTATTGAACGAAATAGCTTATATTTGCCATTGACTATAGCAATAATGAATCCTATGTATTGATAATAGTAAGATATATACATTATTCTTGATTTATTTTTTATTTTAATATGATAGAAATAATCGTTATAATATTCAACCCATCTTCATTATAATGTTCAAGGTCTAAACATTATAATGTTAAGAATATAAACATTATAATGTTCAAGGTAATAACATTATAATGTTGATTTCATACTTGATATGACATCGGTTTCATGACGGCTATGACGATATTTTTTATTTCTTTAAAAAAGGAGGTATATATGGCATTTAAGTGCAACATTGTAGAGAGACGTAGTGACCCTCGGGATGTATCTTCCCCGAAGAAATGGTATGGTTCGCCCCAAAGCGCTACCCCGCTGGAAGGCAAGGCCATGACCAAATCCGCTACCAAGAACACCACCCTGGCGCCCATCGAGCTGGAGGCCGCACTGGACTTGCTGGCCGACTTCATCCCCGAGCAACTACTGCAGGGGCACACCGTCAAGCTGCCCGGGCTGGGCTACTTTCGTCTTTCTTTCCGAAGCAAGGGGGCAGACTCTGTAAAGGACTTCAACGCCAAGGAGATGATTTACGACGTGCGCCCCATCTTTGTGCCCGACAAGGCCTTGCGCGAACGCGTTCGCCAGAACATCGAGTTTGAAGACGGCGGCGTGAAGGCAGGCAACGTGAACTACCGCACCCGTGCCGACTACTACGCCGCCACCGGCCAGACCGGCACCACCACCCCCGGCGGCTCCACCGGCACCGGCGAGGACGACGGCGACCACCAGCTTGGGTAAATCTTCTTAATGAAGAATGAAGAACGAAGGATGAAGAATTGGTGAGGTAACCCAATTAAGTAGTCTGTCATGCTGAACGTAGTGAAGCATCTCCTACAAGCAGGAATGAGCAGGAGATGCTTCGCTTGCGCTCAGCATGACAGCATGCTATCCCTACTCGTAGCTTGTAGCTCGTCACTAAAATTTTCGTACCTTTGCCCCGCTAAAACCAAAGGAAGGAAAGAGAACATGATAGTTTGCATTGCCGAAAAGCCCTCCGTGGCGCGCGACATCGCCGAGGTGCTGGGCGCCCGCGAGAAGAAGGACGGATACATCGAGGGAAACGGATACCAGGTGACGTGGACCTTCGGCCACCTCTGCACCCTGAAGGAGCCGCACGAGTACACCCCCCAGTGGAAGTCGTGGCGGCTGGACTGCCTGCCCATGATTCCGCCCCGCTTCGGCATCAAGCTCATCTCGAACCCCACGTACGAGCGGCAGTTCCGCGTCATCGAGCGGCTGATGCAGGCGGCGGACATGATAATAAACTGCGGCGATGCCGGCCAGGAGGGCGAGCTCATACAGCGCTGGGTGATGCAGAAGGCCGGCGCACACTGCCCGGTGAAGCGGCTGTGGATATCGTCGCTGACCGAGGAGTCCATCCGCGAAGGCTTTGCCTCGCTGCACGAGGCCACCGAATACCAGCCCCTCTACGAGGCCGGACTGAGCCGTGCCATAGGCGACTGGCTGCTGGGCATGAACGCCACGCGCCTCTACACCATGAAGTACGGGCAGCGCGGGCAGGTGCTCTCCATCGGCCGGGTGCAGACGCCCACGCTGGCCCTCATAGTGAACCGCCAGCTGGAGATAGAGCACTTCACCCCCCGCCAGTACTGGGTGCTCAACACCCTCTACCGCGGCACCACCTTCTCCGCCCTCATCCGCAAGAGCGATGAAGAACTGGCCCGCGAGGCCGAGAAGCAGAAAGACGCTCCGGCCGCCGCGAAGAAGCCTAAGAAAGAAGAAGAGAACCGGGGCATCGACCCCATCACCGACTTGGCCCGCGGGCAGGAGCTGTTGGAGCGCGTCAAGGCCGCCCCCTTCACCATCACCTCCGTGGCCCGGCGCGAGGGCAAGGAGGCCCCGCCCCGCCTGTTCGACCTCACCTCGCTGCAGGTGGAGTGCAACAAGAAGTTTGCCTACTCTGCCGACGACACGCTCCGGCTCATCCAATCCCTTTACGAGAAGAAGGTCACCACCTATCCGCGCGTCGATACCACCTTCCTCAGCGACGACATCTACCCCAAGTGCCCGGGCATACTCCGGGGGCTGCGCGGCTACGAGGCACTCACCGCCCCGCTCGAGGGCCATCCCCTGACGAAATCGAAGAAGGTGTTCGACAACTCGAAGGTGACCGATCACCACGCCATCATCCCCACCGGCCAGCCCCCCACGAACCTGACGGACATGGAGCGCCGGGTGTTCGACCTGGTGGCGCGCCGCTTCATTGCCGCCTTCTGCCCCGACTGCAAGTTTGCCACCACCACCGTCTCGGGCCAGGCGGCGGATGTGGAGTTCAAGACCTCCGGCCGTCAGATACTGGAGCCGGGCTGGCGGGTGGTCTTCGCCTCGCCCTCCTTGCAGGACGACAAGGAAGGCAGCGAGGCCGGCGGCGAGCAGCAGGTGCTCCCCGCCTTCACCAAGGGCGAGAGCGGCCCCCACGAGCCCGAGCTGGTGGAGAAGTGGACGCGCCCGCCCCTGCCTTACACCGAGGCCACCCTGCTGCGTGCCATGGAGACGGCCGGCAAGCTGGTGGACAACGACGAGCTGCGCGACGCCCTGAAGGAGAACGGCATAGGCCGCCCCTCCACCCGAGCCGCCATCATCGAGACGCTGTTCAAGCGCAACTACATCCGCAAGGAGAAGAAGAACCTGATAGCCACCCCCACGGGCGTGGAGCTGATACAGACCATCCACGAAGAACTCCTCAAGTCCGCCGAGCTGACCGGCATCTGGGAGAAGAAGCTGCGCGAGATAGAGCGCCGCACCTACGATGCCTCCCGCTTCCTGGAGGAGCTGAAGCAGATGGTGCGCGAGATAGTGACCAACGTGCTGGCCGACCGCAGCAACCGGCGCATCGCCGTGCAGGCCTCCGCCCCCCCCTCGGAGGAGAAGCCCAAGAAGGCCGCCACAGTCCGCAAGCCCGCTGCCAGGAAGAAAAAAGCGCCTGCCCCCGTTGCTGTGGGAGAAGACGCTATCGTAGTGGGTCAGCCGTGCCCCTTGTGCGGGCGGGGCACTATTATTAAAGGTAAGACGGCCTACGGCTGCTCCCGCTGGAAGGAGGGGTGCACGTTCCGCAAGCCGTTCGAGGGGCAGTAGTGCGGTAGCCCACTCATTTTTGATACTCCAAGTAGAACTCTACTACCGCCTCAATGCCCTTGCGCAGGATGCTGAGCGGCATGTTCTCGTTGGGCGAGTGGATGGCGTTGCTTTCCAGTCCGAAGCCCATTAGCACCGTCTTGATGCCCAGCACTTGCTCGAAGGTGGAGATGATGGGGATGCTTCCGCCCCGGCGCACGGCCAGCGGCTTCCGTCCGAAGGCCTTCTCAAAGCCTTTCTCCGCAGCCCGGTAGGCCGGCAGGCTGATGGGGCACACGTAGCCTTGCCCGCCGTGCAGGGGGGTGACCTTCACTTGCACGGTGTCCGGGGCCAGGCTTTGCAGGTAGTCGGCCATGAGCCGCTCTATCTTGCGGTGGTCCTGGTGGGGCACCAGCCGGCACGACACCTTGGCAAAGGCCTTCGAGGGCAGCACCGTCTTGGCTCCCTCGCCCGTGTAGCCGCCCCAGATGCCGCAGATGTCGAACGACGGGCGGCAGCTGTTCCGCTCCAGCGTGCTGTAGCCTTTCTCTCCGGCCAGGGCCTTCACGCCGATGGCCTGTTTGTACTTCTCTTCGTCGAAGGGTATCTTTGCTATCATGGCGCGCTCCTCGGCGGGCACTTCCTCCACGTCGTCGTAGAAGCCCGGCACGGTGATGCGCCCGTCTTCGTCCACCACCTTGGCCAGCAGCTTGCACAGCACGTTGATGGGGTTGGCTACCGCCCCGCCGAAATGGCCCGAGTGCAGGTCGCGGTTGGGCCCCGTCACCTCCACCTGCCAGTAGGCCAGTCCGCGCAGGCCGGTGGTCAGCGAGGGCAGGTCGGCGCCCAGCATGCTGGTGTCCGACACCAGGATGACGTCGGCCCGCAGCAGTTCCTTGTGCTCCTGGCAGAAAGCCTCCAGGCTGGGCGAGCCTATCTCTTCCTCTCCCTCGAAGATGAACTTCACGTTCACCCGCAGCAGCTCGTTCTTCACCAGATACTCGAATGCTTTTACTTGGATGAACGACTGGCCTTTGTCGTCGTCCGCCCCGCGTGCATAGATGCATCCGTCGCGCACCTCGGGTTCAAAGGGTTGGCTCGTCCAAAGCTCCAGTGGCTCGGCGGGCATCACGTCGTAGTGGGCATAGACCAGCACTGTCTTGGCCGACGGGTCTACCAGTTTCTGCGCGAAGACCACGGGGTTGCCCTGCGAGGGCATTACCAGCGCTTCGTCGGCGCCGGCATCGAGCAACAGTTGTGCCCAGCGTTGGGCGCAGGCCAGCATGTCGTCGTGGTGCTCGGGCTGGGCGCTGATGCTGGATATGCGGATGAGGCTGAACAGCTCGTCCAGCATCCGCGGTTCGTTGTGGGCAATATAATCATTAATCATAAAATTGGTAAGAATTAAAAATTGAGAATTGAGAATTGAAAAATAAAAATGCAGAGACATGGCTCTCTTATTTCTCAATTTTTAATTCTCAATTCTCAATTAAGTTAAAGTTGTGTCGTCTTGTCTATCAAGTAAAAGTCCAGCAAGGTCATGGCGGTCATGGCCTCCACGATGGGCACGGCGCGGGGCAACACGCAGGGGTCGTGCCGTCCGCGGGCCTTCAGGGTGGTGTCTATGCCGTCCAGGTTGACGGTGTGCTGCTCCATCAGCACGGTGGCCACGGGCTTGAAGGCCACGCGGAAGTAGATGTCTTGCCCGTTGCTGATGCCTCCCTGTATGCCGCCGGAGTGGTTGGTGCGGGTGGTGATGCGTCCGCCGTTGTTGTAGAACACGTCGTTCTGTTCCGACCCCTTCATCTTCAGTCCCTTGAAACCTTCGCCATACTCAAAGGCCTTGGCGGCGTTGATGCTCAGCATGCCGGCGGCCAGGGCGGCTTGCAGCTTGCCGAACACGGGTTGGCCCAGCCCAATGGGGCAGCCCTGCACCACACAGGTCACTACGCCTCCTATGGTGTCGCCCTCTCCTTTTATCTTATAGATGAGCTCCTCCATCTCCTTGGCTTTCTCCGGGTCGGGGCAGCGCACGGGGTTGGTCTCTATCACGTCGAAGTCATACTCCCGGTAGTCTTTCTCCAGCTTGATGCCGCCCACCTGCGAGGTGAAGGCCGTGATGCTGATGCCCAGCTGCCTCAGTGCCAGCTTGGCCAGCGCGCCGCCCACCACGCGGGCAATGGTTTCGCGTGCCGACGAGCGGCCGCCTCCCCGGTAGTCGCGGATGCCGTACTTCAGCTTGTAGGTATAGTCGGCGTGCGAGGGGCGGTACACGCTTTGCATCTCGCTGTAGTCGCTGTAGCGCTGGTTCTCGTTCCACACAATGAAGCCTATGGGGCAGCCCGTCGATTTCCCTTCGAAAATGCCGGACAGAAACTCCACCTTGTCCGTCTCCTGGCGCGAGGTGGTGATGCGCGACTGTCCCGGGCGGCGGCGTGCCAGCTCGGCCTGCACAAAGTCCATGTCGATGTTGATACCTGCGGGAAATCCGTCAATCACTCCCCCGATGCCCTTGCCATGCGATTCCCCAAAACTGGTGAGGCGGAGGATATTTCCATAAGAGTTAAACATAAGCGTAGTGTGTGTTGGTTGAAATTCACTCTAAAGGTAGGGCTTTTTTCGGAAATGCGCATGCTTTCGGTAGAAAACTTCGAAAAAAGCCTGTATTTTACCGCCGGGCGGGCGTTCCAACGCTATTATGCTGGCGTTCTAACGCTACCGTCCTGGCGTTTCAAGCCTACCGCCCCGGCTTTATATGGCGGCCAGGCAAGGGCTTTTCCCCTTCCAAAATGTTTGTAAATATTTTGCTATCCATTTATAGGCCAAACGGATAGCAGATACTCCCTCCAGAAAACGCAGCGTGTCCGCCGGTTGGGGCGAAATAAGCGATTCTCGCGCGGCTGGATGCGCAAAATGTCCGAATGAAAGTTAACGCCTTCCCGCCCGAGGCTTCCTTTATTTGTCCGTTTATTATACTTTTCCGCAAAGCCGATATGAAAAATAGACCAATCTTTTTAAAAATAGCACTTGTATAATCAGCACAAAACCCGTTACTTTGCAGCCGGATTTTAAAAAAAGGATAATTCTTGGCTTACTGGACAGGAATATGTATTAACTCAATTAATAGTTTAAAAGTTATGAAAAAGAATTTGTTTTATTTGTTTGCATTGATTTGCTCGATGAGCCTGTTTACGGCTTGTAGTGATGACAATGGTGGGGATACTCCTCCTATTGTGGATGATACTATCTCTGGCGCATATATGGGATCGATGGATGTGTATTATGAAAATCCTGAGGTAGAAATTGCTAGTGACTTGCGCCAACGTATTACTATCACGAAGTCTTCAGATACAGCTTTGGGCTTGGAGTTGAAAGATTTTTCTATTGTAGTAGGAGGTACGGAAATTCCTGTTGGTGATTTAGCCGTAGATAATTGCCCGGTGACGCTTGCCAATGGCGTTTACTCGTTTACCGGTTCTACAAACAAAGAATTGATTGTTGGTAATTGCGATATTACTTTGGAAGGTACTATTCAAAACAGCAATATCGACATTACGATTCATGTCAGTGTAGGAGGCGGTGCCATGCAAGTACGTGTTGAATATACGGGCTCTAAACTGACGGGTAGCGAAAGCAGCGATGCTTCCATCAAGAGCTTTGCCTTCGATGTTGAGACTTACGATTTCGTGTGCGCCCAGCCTGCCATCAACGAAGAAGCCGGAATAATCAATTTCCGCGTAACGGACGGTACAGCAGCTGAAGATATGGCAGCCATGGTTCCTGTGATTGAGCTTACTTCTGCTAAGGCTACAATCTCTCCCGATCCGTCAGTAGCCCAAGACTTCTCGAATGGTAAAGTAGTTGTTTATACCGTAACAGCCGAAGATGGTACTACTAAAGAGTACGCAGTATCTACTTATGCTTTTCAATTGGTGACGGACTTTGAAACCTGGGTTCCTGGTAATGTAGTGGGAGCAGGTCAAGAAAATTTGGCTTTTTATGAAGTACCGGGTTGGACTTCCAGCAATGTAGGTGCCATGATGCTGAAATCAATGAGCATGGTTGATAGCTATGCAGTAACAAAAACCGATGATGCTCATAGTGGTACTGGCGCAGCCTCTATTGTGACGCTTGATTCAAAAGGTATGAATTTAGGATTTATAGCAGTACCGAAGGTTACTCCTGGAAGTCTGTTTACAGGTACTTTCGTTACAGAAATCTCCAATACTTTGAATAGTACTAAATTTGGTGTGCCTTTCTCTCAAAAGCCTGTTTCTTTGAAAGGCTGGTATAAATACACTGCAGGAGAGGATTACTATGTTTGTGACGAGCCTTATGCATCAAATTGCGACAAAGCTTATATTGACGATTCCATGAGTGATGAATGCTCTATCAAGGCTGTGCTTTATGCTACCAATGGATATGCTGATGATTGGAGCGATTGTTTGACTGGTGTTGCCGGTGAAAACAATATTTATACTTCAAACCGTGTAGTAGCCATTGCTTCGTTGGAAGCAGGTGATACTCCTGACTGGACAGAGTTTATCATTGATTTCGACTATGGTGACAATACTTATGACCCGAGCCAGAAATATCGTTTGGCTATTGTTTGCTCTTCCAGCAAATATGGCGACCGTTTCTGGGGGGCACCCGGCAGCACGCTTAAAGTTGATGATTTTGAGTTAGTTGTAGAATAAGAGTAAGATATATAATATAAACCAAAAGCCGGGAAGCACAGAGGAATCTCCTCCTGCTTCCCGGCTTTGTCTTATCCCTCGTTTACGCCCATAATTTTTCCCCAGTTAGGAAATAAATGCTTCCCGCTTGGGGAATATTTTTTCTCTAACTGGGGAAAAATTATATCAGAACTTCTTCTCCGCTCCCAACGTCTCGATGGCGGAGGTATGTGAGTTTGGGATAAAGCTCAGTGGAAACTGTCATGGGAGTTTCTCTATTTCTTCCCTTGTCAGTCCTGTTGCCTGAGTAATGATGTCAGCGGAAACGCCCAGTCTTTTTAAGTTTGTGGCATTTTTTATGCGTTCCGCCTGTTCGCCTTTGACGATGCCTTCGGCAATGCCCTCAGCCTTTCCTTCTGCTCTTCCTTCGGCAATGCCCTCTGCTCTTCCTTCTGCTCTTCCTTCGGCAATGCCCTCGGCTCTTCCTTCTGCTCTTCCTTCTGCTCTTCCTTCGGCAATGCCCTCAGCCCTTCCTTCAGCTCTTCCTTCGGCCCTTCCTTCAGCCCGTTCAGTATGAATATTGTCACGTAAGATGACGATGTTGTCCAAGTGCCGATAATAGGCTCTTAGTTCATCCTTAGTCATACGGTTTAGCTTTAATTGCTCTCGTGCTTGTTCTAAGCCGGGTGCTGAGGCATTGGAAGGTATTTCACCAGTATTCAGATAATATATCCACTCTTCCAATGGGCTTTTGGCCACGCGGTTAAAGTCGTTTACTTTCAGTATATAATACTCTGGAAAAAGGTTGCTGACGGCATCCACCTTAAAGGTTTGTCGTTGGAAAGGAGTAAGTTCAAGAATGTCGCCATCGTGAATGCCACGGAACTCTGTTTTGCCATGATAAACAAAATCTTTTCCGCAACCCAGAGAGAAGTATACGATGTTTACGCTATATACTTTGCGCACTTTGTCGTAGCTGTCGCCTCGGTTAATGTATTCTGTTACCAGTTTAGACGTGCCGAACAACATGCGTTGAAAGTAGGCGTATTCATTGTTGTTTTGTACTTCAATAAGCACCAACTCTCCCTTGGAATTTTCGGCAAGCATATCGACCCGATTGTACTTGTCGTATTCTTCTTCCTGATTGCTCTCACTTTCCAAGAGCCTTTCTATGGTTATTTTTTCACCCAGCAGAGTGGTCAGCAGGCCTTCGAGCACGCCAAAATTGGCTTTATTGCGCAGCAGGCGTTTCATGGCCCAATCGAATCGGATGTATTGATTAGAGTCTTTCATTAGCGTAAAAATAGAGAGTTTAAAAGGTAGTCTTATACTCTTTCTGACCGAAACAGGCAGAATCTTCTTTTTAGAACTTATACCCGAACCCAATGTTTAGATAGATGGGGTACATGGCGAAAGTGATGGTCTTGAACTCCTTGTTGAAGATGTCGTTCAGCCCCCACGTCAGGTCGGCATGCACGTTGAGGTGGCGGTAAGCCTTCCACGAGCCTCCCACCTGCAAGCCCCACTGGAAGTTGCGCAGCTCATCGGAAAAGTCGTAGGTGGCGATGCTTTCGCCAGAGAAAGAAATCATTTCGCCCGTGGCATCGGGAGTACGCAGGTGACCTTCGTACACGTTGCCCGAGAAGTCGCCGTCCATGAGGTACGAGAAGTAAGGCCCTGCCGATACGCGCCAGCGCTTGTTTATCTGGTAGGTGGCCAGCACAGGGATGGTGAGCAGCGACATCTTCACCTTGGTCTTCACGCCGCCCGTCCACAGTCCGCCGGTGGGGCGGCCCAGGTTGTTGATGATTTCCATGCCGTAGTTCTTCACGGTTGCCTCTGTAGTCATGCTCTTGGTGTCCAGACGCACGCCCAGGTTCACGCCCCATTCCTTATTCCTGTCAATCCACTTGGTGACGTTTCCTTCGATGGTGATGGCCAGTCCCGGCTTGTAGCTGTCTATGCTCCTTATTTCTTGCGGCAAGGGCAGGGGGGCAGTGCCGCCAAAGTTTACCCCGGCCTTAAACTCGTATTCCAGTCCGTGCAGTGCCGACCACAGCAGGCCTTTGTGTTCTGCTTCCTTGGGCACGCTTTTGTCTTGTGCCATTGCTGTGCCTATGCCGGCGGTGAGTGCCAGCAGGCAGGCCATGATGTATTTCTTCATATCGTATTGATGTTTTTTATCGTGTGATGGGTTATTCGCATTCAATGTTTACTTCGTCAATCCACAGCGTGCTGCCCACGGCGCCTATGAAGTAGGCTCCCTTGATGCTCGACGAGAACACCACGGCCAGCTTGTACTTGCCCTCGGCCAGGTCTTGGGCGTTGATGTCGGCCTCGGTATGTCCGGGTTGCAGCTCAAAAGGCAAGTCGAAGTAAGTCCACTCGCCGGCCTCCTTCATCTCGGGAATGCGTGCCAGGAGTATGATTTCCGGATTGATGTCACCGTCCAGCGAGATGACGTCGCCCGCCACCGTGTAGTTGTTGCTCGGCGCTTTGTAGAACAAGGCATAGATGTCGCCCCGGTCAGTCTCATCCGTCGGGTTGCCGTCCGCGTCGGTCGACAGGCCTCCCGATTTATACTTGTAGTATCCCGTGATGCGCACCGGCTTTTGCGTGAAGGGATAGCCGAAGCGGGTAGAGCCCAGCGGGTCTTGTATGGCGTTGTTGATGTCGAACGAGCCGACAAACAGGTTGCCTGCGGCAATGCGCATCTTCACCATCTGCCCGAAGCTGCCGGTGTCTTTCGTCTCCAGCTTCGCGGCCTTGCCCGAGCGGCCTTCGGACACCTGTATGGTGGGGTAATCTAGCGGGTCGGCCGCCATGCCCGTCAGCTTGAAGCCGGGGTTTCCGCTGGCCCATTGCAGCACCTTCGTCACGCTGCCGCCCGCTCCCGGCGTATATTCATACAAGATGGGGTAGTCGCTGCTGCCCTCCATCAGGTCTTCGAAGTGGAAGGTTGTGGGCAACTCTGCCGGAATCATCGAGATGGTGTATACAGGAGTGTTGGAGCCGTCTTCCGATGTGACGGTGAAGTAGCGCGGATTCTGGGTGCTGAAGTCATAAGTGTTCTCCGTATCTCCCGGCAATGTCTCGTTGGCCTGGATGGTAGAGCCCTGCGAGAGGGTGAACTCCAGTTTCTGGCGCGACAGGTCGGCGCTCCGGCTGATGTAGATGTCGATAGACTTCTGTGCGCCTTGCTTGTTGATGATGGCCAGCTGCACGTCGCTGCCCGTGCACCCGTCGATAGCTGCTTCCACGTTCAATGCCTCGTCTTGGATGCATCCGCCCAAGGCCAGTGCCAGGCATAAACCCGGAATAAGTCGTTTCAGTGTCATGTGAAATAGTTTTAATGGGTTATTTTAAATTCTGGATGTTCTGCAATAGCAGGTTGTTCCTCGCGAACATGGTGCAAAGGTACGTTTCTTTTTGAAATAAAAGCCTATACGGCTTCATGAAAATTAAGTGGCATGACTATTTGACGGGTGAAACCTTTTTCCGTACCTTTGCCCACTACCAAATACTGACAAAATGATAAACAAAGAAGAACGCGAGCAAATCATAGCCTTGGTGAAGCGCGAGGTCGTGCCGGCCATAGGCTGCACTGAGCCTATTGCCGTGGCCTTGTGCGTGGCACGGGCTGCTGAGTTATTGGGTCGTCGCCCGGAAAAGGTGACTGCCTTGTTGAGTGCCAACATCTTGAAGAATGCCATGGGGGTGGGCATCCCCGGCACAGGCATGGTGGGACTGCCCATCGCCATCGCCTTAGGGGCATTAGTAGGAAAATCTGCCTACCAGCTGGAAGTGCTGAAGGACAGTACCCCTGCCGATGTGGAGCAAGGCAAGCTGTTCATAGCCGACAAGCGCATACGCATCGCCCTGAAGGAGGGCATTGAAGAAAAACTGTACATAGAGGTGCACTGCCAGGCCGGCAACGACAGTGCCGTGGCGGTGATAGCCGGCGGGCACACCACCTTTGTCTACTTGGAACGCAATGGTGAGGTGCTGCTGGACAAGCAGTGTGCCGAAGCGGCCGAGGAAGAGACCCCAATGCCGGCACTTACCCTGCGCAAAGTGTACGACTTCGCATTGACAGCCCCGCTGGACGAGATAAGTTTTATCCTCGAGACTGCCCGCCTGAACAAGGCTGCTGCCGAGCGCTCTTTTGAGGGCGACTACGGCCACGGTCTGGGCAAGATGCTGCGCGGAAACTACGAGCATAAGGTGATGGGCGACAGTGTGTTCTCGCACATTCTTTCTTATACTTCGGGGGCGTGCGACGCCCGCATGGCAGGGGCCATGATTCCGGTGATGAGCAATTCGGGCAGCGGCAACCAAGGTATATCGGCCACGGTGCCCGTAGTAGTGTATGCCGAGGAGAACGGCAAGACGGAAGAAGAACTTATCCGCGCCCTGATGTTGAGCCACCTGACGGTTATCTACATCAAGCAAAGCCTGGGCAGGCTTTCTGCCTTGTGCGGCTGCGTGGTGGCGGCCACGGGCTCCAGTTGCGGCATCACGTGGCTGATGGGTGGCGGCTACGAACAGGTGTCTTATGCTGTGCAGAACATGATAGCCAACCTGACGGGCATGATATGCGACGGTGCCAAGCCCAGCTGCGCCCTGAAGGTGACCACCGGCGTGGCCACGGCCGTGCTCTCCGCCATCATGGCCATGGAGGGCCGCTGTGTCACCTCGGTAGAGGGCATTATTGACCGCGATGTGGACCAAAGCATCCGCAACCTCACAGAGATAGGCTCACACGGCATGAACGAAACGGACAAGCTGGTGCTGGACATCATGACGCACAAGCATTAAGGCGCGCTGCCCAAACGAGAAGTAAAGTCAAATACAGTATGACTATCATTTTGCTCTGTCATCCTGAACGGAGTGAAGGATCTCACATCTATTTATGCTTTTAGGA
This sequence comes from uncultured Bacteroides sp., assembly GCA_949288715.1. Taxonomy (GTDB): domain Bacteria; phylum Bacteroidota; class Bacteroidia; order Bacteroidales; family Bacteroidaceae; genus Bacteroides. Next base: position 37,304 of record CASELH010000019.1, read on the forward strand.
GATTCTTCGCTTACGCTCAGAATGACAAAATGATAGCCATACTGTAATCTGACATACCTCGTCCAATTGTTTTTGTACCGGCTTAGTGGCAGCATCCGCCGCAGCCGTGATGGTCGTGCTCGTCACAGTCGCCGCCGCAGTGGTCGCATCCGCATCCGCAGCCCTCGCCGCTGAGCAGGCGGGCAGCCTCGGCCAGTTCTTCGTTGGTGGCGGGACGGCTTTCCAGCACCTTGCCCGTGAAGTTCAGGTCACATCCGGCAAAGGGGTGGTTCAGGTCGATGACCACCGTGTCGGCTCCTATCTCGGCTACCTTGCCGCTGACGTGCTGTCCTTCGGCCGTCATAAGGGGCAAAATGGCGCCCACGGTGACATGCTCGTCGTCAAACTTGCCGTCGATGCAGAAGATGTCCTTGGCAAGGCTTACCACGTGCTCCTCGTTGCGTTCCCCGTAGGCGTTTTCGCTGGGGATAACAAAGTCGAAGGTGTCTCCCGCCTTCAGGGGAGCTATCTGGGCTTCAAAGTTGTCGAGCACCATGCCCAGTCCGGAGATGAATTGGAATGGGGCGCTGGCGGGCGCTTCTTCCTGCAGTTTCTTCTTGCCGTTCTCTGTGGTGTAGAGCTTGTAGGCCACGGCGATGTAGTTGTTGTTTGCTGTTTCCATAATCAGTGTATATATTAGAAATTGAGTCTCTGGGGTGGGGAAAGTCCTGTCGTTCGCTTCAGGACGGCGGCAAAGATACGAAGTTATTTTGCAATAACATGCTTCCGGCCAGGTAAAAAGTTGTAAGCCCGCACGGTGCTCTCATTTACAGGAATTGTATTGCCATCCCGGGCAGTCTGAGCGGTATTATCAGTTCATCCTTCACCCACAGGCGGCATGGATGGCAAGTTGTGCAAGAACGGAAATGTAAATATATTAAAATTTCCGCATTCTCTATGCTGAAATTCATAGATGCTTACATGAAAAATCTTGATTATTTATTTTTCTTTACAAAAATCGCTTCGGAAAGCACTCTTAATCTGCTATGGTTCAATATATTGCCATAACTGATGCGCCCCGCCTACATACCATCTTCGATTCTCCTCCTTACCAAGTCCTTACCAACTCCTATACTCCTTCGGCGTATAGGATCGGAGGTGGAGCGTAGGAAATACGGACATGTTCGGGAGGAAACAGGGGGATGATGGCCTTTGAAATGGACATTTTTGTAAATATTTCCTTTCCGTAGGAACCTTTTGGAGGGGGATGCTATCTCAAAGTTTAAATGAAAAAGCTATGTAAGCTTGGTGATTGGCAGTGGGGGGACAGGCGGGCATGAACTTCTCTTGGTTGTTGGCAAATTAACAGGAATAGAGCGGCTTTCCTTAGAAATAATCACGAAAGTGAAGAAAAAAACGTCAATTTGTTTGCAGATAATAAAAAAGGCCTTACCTTTGCGGCACGTTAGCAAGAAAAAAATAACCGATAAAAGAATAATAGTTATGAACGTGCTGCATACATTGGTCAACCTACACAATCTGATTATTCGCGTCGTGGTGGTCTCCTCCAAAGCGTGAGAAAGGATGTTGTCCGTGTTGCATGAAACATTCATACAGGTAAATACAAGGATGAAGCCTTTCTCACACAGCTGTGGGGAAGGCTTCACCGTTTGATAGGAGAACAAGAAGATGAAACACCAGTTACGTAGCGCAACCAGTACGCAGGGCCGCCGTATGGCAGGCGCCCGTGCCCTTTGGGTTGCCAATGGAATGAAGCCCGAACATTTGGGCCGCCCCGTGATAGCCATTGTCAATTCGTTCACCCAGTTTGTGCCGGGGCACATGCACTTGCACGAGATAGGGCAGTTTGTAAAGCAGGAAGTGGAGAAGCTGGGCTGCTTTGCCGCCGAGTTTAACACCATTGCCATAGACGACGGCATTGCCATGGGGCACGACGGCATGCTGTACTCGCTGCCTTCGCGCGACCTTATAGCCGACAGCGTGGAGTATATGGTGAATGCCCATAAGGCGGATGCCATGGTGTGCATCAGTAACTGCGACAAGATTACGCCGGGCATGCTGATGGCTGCCATGCGGCTCAACATCCCTACGGTGTTCGTGTCCGGTGGGCCGATGGAGGCCGGTGAGTGGAATGGCCGCCATCTGGACTTGATAGATGCCATGATACAGTCGGCCGACACTTCGGTGAGCGATGCCGATGTGGCACAGATAGAACGGCATGCGTGCCCCACGTGCGGTTGTTGCTCGGGCATGTTTACTGCCAACTCGATGAACTGCCTAAACGAGGCCATCGGGCTTGCCCTGCCGGGCAACGGCACCATTGTGGCTACCCATGCGGAGCGCAAGCAACTCTTTGCCGATGCCGCACGCCTTATCGTGCAGAATGCCTACAGGTATTATGAAGAAGGCGACGACAGCGTGCTGCCGCGCAGCATTGCCACCCGCCAGGCCTTCCTCAACGCCATGACGCTGGACATTGCCATGGGCGGCTCTACCAACACGGTGCTGCACCTGCTGGCAGTGGCCCACGAGGCCGGGGTGGATTTCAAGATGGACGACATAGACATGCTGTCGCGCCGCACGCCCTGCCTGTGCAAGGTGGCGCCCAACACGCAGCAATACCATGTGCAGGATGTGAACCGCGCCGGGGGCATCCTGGCCATTATGGGCGAGCTGGCCAAAGGTGGGCTGGTGGATACCTCGGCAGGCCGGGTGGATGGGCTGACATTGGGCGAGGCCATTGGCCGCTATGACGTGGCTTCGCCGCAGGCCGCTGAGGCAGATGTGCACCGTTATCTCTGTGCTCCGGCCGGCCGCTTCAACTTGGAGCTGGGCTCGCAAGACACGTATTACCCGGTTCCCGACACAGACCGTGCCGCAGGTTGCATCCGTGACCTGGAACATGCCTACACCAAGGACGGCGGACTGGCTGTGCTCAAAGGCAATATAGCCACCGACGGGTGCGTGGTGAAGACTGCCGGGGTAGATGAAAGCATCTGGAAATTCTCCGGTCCGGCCAAGGTGTTCGACTCGCAGGAGGCTGCTTGCGAGGGCATCTTGAACGGCAAGGTGCAGAGCGGCGACGTGGTGGTCATCATCTACGAAGGCCCCAAAGGTGGCCCCGGCATGCAGGAGATGCTGTATCCCACCTCTTACATCAAGTCGCGCCACTTGGGCAAAGAGTGTGCCCTGATTACCGACGGGCGCTTCAGCGGGGGAACATCGGGATTGAGCATCGGCCACATATCGCCTGAGGCGGCTGCGGGCGGCAATGTGGGGAAGCTGCGCGATGGCGACATCATTGACATCGACATTCCGGCCCGTACCATCAATGTCCGCCTGAGCGATGAAGAGCTGGCGGCGCGCCCCTTGGTGCCGCTTACCCGTCAGCGCGAGGTGTCTACTGCCCTCAAGGCATACGCCCGCATGGTGAGCTCGGCCGACAAGGGCGCGGTAAGGATGTTGTAACTTTATATTAACCCAATGCTTGGAGTTGCTTATGAATGCGAATAACAGTACAGACAAGATTATAATCTCTCCCGCTACCAGTCCCGACGAGGAGAAGCGGAATGAGAATCCCATTACGGGGGCGGAAGCCCTGATGCGCTCGCTGGAGCATCAGGGGGTGACTACCATCTTCGGGTATCCGGGGGGTAGCATTATGCCGGTGTTCGACGCATTGTACGACCACCGCAACACGTTGAACCACATATTGGTGCGCCACGAGCAGGGTGCCACCCATGCGGCACAGGGCTATGCCCGGGTGTCGGGCCGGGTGGGCGTGTGCCTGGTGACCAGCGGGCCGGGTGCCACCAACACCATTACCGGCATTGCCGATGCCATGATAGACAGCACGCCGCTGGTGGTCATTGCCGGGCAGGTGGGCACAGGCTTCTTGGGCACGGATGCTTTTCAGGAAGTGGACCTGGTGGGCATCACGCAGCCTATCTCAAAGTGGAGCTACCAGATACGCCGCGCCGAAGATGTGGCCTGGGCGGTGGCACGGGCATTCTACATCGCACAGAGCGGCCGTCCCGGCCCGGTGGTGTTGGACTTTGCCAAGAATGCCCAGACCGAGAAGACAAAATACGTGCCCGTCAAGGTAGACTATATACGCAGCTATCAGCCTATACCCGATACTGACCCCGAGGCCGTCTGCCGGGCAGCCGAATTGATAAATGCTGCCGAGCGTCCGTTGGTCCTGGTGGGGCAGGGAGTGGAATTGGGGGGCGCCCAGCCTGAGCTTCGCGCATTCATCGAAAAGGCCGGCATGCCGGCGGGCTGCACGTTGCTGGGGCTTTCGGCCTTGCCCAGCAATCATCCGCTCAACAAAGGTATGCTGGGCATGCACGGCAACCTGGGCCCCAACATCAATACCAACAAGTGCGACGTGCTGATTGCCGTGGGCATGCGGCCAAGATTATCCATTTCGACATAGACCCGGCTGAAATCAATAAGAACGTGAAGGTGGATGTGGCCGTATTGGGCAACTGCAAAGATACCCTTGCCGCCGTGACAGCCTTGCTGAAGCCTGCCCGCCATGAGGAGTGGCTGGAGAGCTTCCGCCCCTACGAGCAGGTGGAAGAAGAGAAGGTAATACGCCCCGAACTGCATCCCGCAGGCGATGTGCTCAGCATGGGCGAAGTGGTGCGTGCCGTGAGCGAGGCTACCCACGACGATGCCATCCTGGTGACGGATGTGGGGCAGAACCAGATGATGGCCGCCCGCTACTTCCGTTTCAGCCGCGAGCGCAGCATCGTCACTTCGGGCGGACTGGGCACCATGGGCTTTGGCATGCCTGCCGCCATCGGCGCCACGTTTGGTCGCCCCGACCGCACGGTGTGCGTATTCATGGGCGACGGGGGCTTGCAGATGAACCTGCAGGAGCTGGGCACCATTATGGAGCAGAAAGCACCGGTGAAGATGATATTGCTGAACAATAACTACCTGGGCAACGTGCGGCAGTGGCAGGCCATGTTCTTCAACCGCCGTTATTCGTTTACCCCGATGCTGAACCCCGATTATATGCAGATAGCCTCTGCCTACGGCATCCCCTCTACCCGTGTGTTTACCCGCGAGGCATTGCAGGACGCCATTGCCGAGATGCTGGCTACGGACGGCCCCTTCCTGCTGGAGGCCTGTGTGGTAGAGGAAGGCAATGTGCTGCCCATGACTCCTCCGGGTGGCTCGGTGAACCAAATGCTGCTGGAGTGCTAAACGATAAACCTTCTTAGAGAGTACATTATGGAAAAGAAACTATATACCATCATTGTTCACTCCGAAAACTTTGCCGGCTTGCTCAACCAGGTGACAGCCGTCTTTACCCGCCGGCAAATCAATATCGAGAGCCTGAACGTATCGGCATCCTCCATCAAGGGGGTGCACAAGTACACCATTACTGCCTGGACGGACCCGGACACCATAGAGAAGGTGACCAAGCAGATTAGCAAGAAGATAGACGTGCTGCAGGCCAACTACTTTACCGACGACGAGATATACCAGCACGAAATTGCCCTCTACAAGATTACCACTTCTGTGCTGGAAGGCAATCCGGGCATGTCGAAAATCATCCGCAAGAACAATGCACGCATCGTGGAGGTGAACCCGGTGTTCTCCATCGTGGAGAAGAACGGCATGAGCGAGGAGATTACCCGCTTGTATGAAGCCTTGAGCGAATCGGGCGGAGTGCTGCAGTTTGTCCGTTCGGGGCGGGTGGCCATTACCACCAGCTGCTTTGAGCGCGTCAATGAGTATCTGGCCGAACGCGAGGCAAAGTATCGCCTGAGTAAGGAAAAGGAGCAAGGCTTATGAACGGACAAGATAAAATAGGCACCTACAAGCTGGTGGCAGAGCCTTTCCACGTGGACTTTACGGGGCACCTCACTCTGGGTGTGTTGGGCAACCACCTGCTGAACTGCGCGGGCTTCCACGCCACCGAGCGCGGATTCGGCATGGCCACGCTGAACGAGGATAACTACACGTGGGTGCTGTCGCGCCTGGCCATCGAGATGGACAACATGCCCAGGGAGTACGAGGAGTTCAGCGTGCAGACGTGGGTGGAGAATGTGTACCGCCTGTTCACCGACCGCAACTTTGCCGTGCTCGACAAGGAGGGGCGCCCCATAGGCTATGCCCGCTCGGTGTGGGCCATGATTAACATGAGCACCCGCAAGCCGGTAGACCTGCTCTCGATGAACGGGGGCAGCATCGTGGATTACATCTGCCCGGACAAGCCGTGCCCCATCGACAAGCCGTCGCGCATCAAGGTGGCGGCCACGGAGCCTGAGGTGTCGCTCACGGCAAGGTACAGCGACATCGACATCAACGGCCATGTGAACAGCATCCGCTACGTGGAGCACATCCTCGACCTGTTTCCCATCGACCTGTACAAGGTTTACCGCATCCGCCGCTTCGAGATGGCCTATGTGGCCGAAAGCTACTATGGCGACACGCTCTCCCTCTACCACGACGACGAGGGAGGCGGCATGCACCAGGTGGAGGTGCGCAAGAACGGGGCAGAGACTGTGTGCCGCGCCAAGCTTCAGTTTGAATCTTATTAATTATATAATGTATAATCAACCAAAACAAGAAACAACAATGGCACAAATGAATTTTGGCGGAGTCATCGAGAACGTGATGACCCGCGAGGAGTTTCCCTTGGAGAAAGCTCGTGAGATTTTGAAAGATGAGACTATCGCAGTGATAGGTTACGGTGTGCAAGGCCCCGGACAGGCATGCAACCTGCGTGATAACGGCTTCAACGTCATCGTGGGCCAGCGCCCGGGCAAGACGTTCGAGAAGGCTGTGGCCGACGGGTGGGTGCCCGGTGAGACGCTGTTCGGCATCGAGGAGGCTTGCGAGAAGGGCACTATCGTGATGTGCCTGCTGTCCGACGCAGCCGTGATGTCCGTATGGCCCACCATGAAGCCCCACCTCACCGCAGGCAAGGCGCTCTACTTCTCGCACGGCTTCGCCATCACGTGGAACGACCGCACGGGCGTGGTGCCTCCCAAGGACATCGACGTTATCATGGTGGCCCCCAAGGGTTCGGGTACATCGCTGCGCACCATGTTCCTCGAGGGGCGCGGGCTGAATTCGTCCTACGCCGTCTACCAGGACGCCACGGGCAAGGCATTGGACCGCACACTGGCCCTGGGCATCGGCATAGGCTCCGGCTACCTGTTTGAGACCACCTTCCAGCGTGAGGCTACTTCCGACCTGACGGGCGAGCGCGGCTCGCTGATGGGCGCCATCCAAGGCTTGCTGCTGGCACAGTACGAGGTGCTGCGCGAGAACGGCCACTCGCCCTCCGAGGCCTTCAACGAGACGGTGGAGGAGCTGACGCAGTCGCTGATGCCCCTCTTTGCCAAGAACGGCATGGACTGGATGTATGCCAACTGCTCGACCACTGCACAGCGCGGTGCCCTCGACTGGATGGGCCCCTTCCACGACGCCATCAAGCCGGTGATGCAGAAGCTGTATCAGAGCGTGAAGGAAGGCCACGAGGCACAGATATCCATCGACAGCAACTCCAAGCCCGACTACCGCGAGAAGCTGAACGCCGAACTGAAGGCTTTGCGCGAGAGCGAGATGTGGCAGACCGCCGTCACCGTGCGCAAGCTCCGTCCGGAGAACAACTAATCAGCATCGAGAAACCTTAGCTTTACAGGCGGGGGTGCATGATGTAGGATGACTATCACCCTGTCATTCTGTTTTCTATGACTTGCGCAAGTATTTTATATTTTTTATCCACCGTCATGCGGCGTTTGTTTTTATCTTGCCGCGTGACGGTTGCTTTTT
>CASELH010000020.1 GCA_949288715.1 uncultured Bacteroides sp.
AAGACGGTCTTGAAAGTACTCCTCATAATCCTTGCTTTTTGTTTGGTGCAAAATTAGTTTACGGGAGTTGTAAAGGCAGAATGTAAACCTACGCAGAACGCAGAAATAGAGACAGTTAGTGTTAAATGTGCATCCGGTGTCGGGTAATGGTTTGGAAGTGCATCTATTGCTGCAATTCGCCTAAATCCGTTTTTCCGCCCTTATGCCATGCTGTGCCACTCGAAGCCAAACTCTCTGACCGTCAGTGAGAATGCTCAAATTCGCTTATTTTTGCTTTTTATCCTATTCTTTTCTTCAAAAAAAGCCTGTCTGAATTTCCCCTCCCTTTAGCGGCATTGTTGGCGAAATCCAAACAGGCTCTTGCCGGTACGTTCCGTCCGGCTACCCGTGCCATATTGTTATTGGTAGTCCACGGACACTTCCTTTATGTATCGCTTGCCGGCCTCGAAGTTCGTGCCCGTCAAGGGCTGGCTGGCCAACTCTTCCCCTTCGGCATTGCGGATGATGACGCGGAAGCTCTTGCCGCTCATATCGTCCGGCACAAGCAGCATGTTGGCGGTAAAGGTGTTGGTGTTGATGCCTATCAGATTCATGCGGATTCCGGTGGTGTGCCCTGCACCGTTTGTTTCATCCGACCAATAGTTGAAACGTTGGTCTGTAGGAAATATGAAGTCATCATCATTCATTGCCTCCAGGACAATGCGGTCAGGCGTTTCCCCTTCGGGCATGGTCACCTTGAAGCTCAGCATCGCCATCATCGACTGGAATTGCAAGGGGGCGGTTATCGCGCCGTTTTCGCACTTGCCTTTGGTCATCATGGCATTGTAGTCGACCAGGTGCTCAAAGGTGTTGTCGCCCATTTGCCCGTAATTCTCGCCGGGCGAGCCCGGCGTAACAATACTGTAGCCTAGGTAGCTGACATCCGTTTTGTAGAAGGCGTAGAACTCTTCACCCATTGCGTCGGCCTCGCTTTCGCGTAGCGTGAAGGTGGCGCTTGTCGAGCCCTCCTCTCCCTTGCAACGGTAAGTAAATTCGTGGTCGTTGTCGTCTCTGAGGGTAATTTCGTCCCATTCGGGCCTCCACGTCACAGTTATGCCTCCGCCTTGCTCTTCTTCGTAAGCCACGCGCGTGCCGGGCGCGCCGGGCAACTGGGCGGTAAGGATTTGGGGAACTTTGCTCAAGCCGTTCCCGTCGTTTGCTTCGTCGTTCAAAGCCTCGTCCGAGGTGCAGGCTGCCAGCATGCACAGGCCGATGGCTGCCGACATCAGGGTGATGTTTCTCAGTGTCTTTTTCATTTTTCTGCTTGTTTTAGTGATACATTCGGTTGCTTATTCCCAGTTGTCGGGGTCATACCCGTCGGTCACGGCACTCAGTTCCATGCCGCGTTCCACGGCCACTTCCACCACTTCTACTAGTGGGGATACGTACTCTTGCTTTTCTTCTTTCATAATGATTGTTTTTAGTGGATTAATATGTTTAATTAATGATTTTTGTCGAATGCATCTGCAAAGGTATGCTTTTATTTAAAATAATAGAACTATTTCCCAGATTATTTTTCAAAAAAGTCCGGCAAGGGGTATCCTGTTTCCTGTGAATTCATTTTTCCATACAGTCCAAATCGTGAATATTTACACGCAAATATCCTTGAATCAAGCATTTATGCAGGATATCTGATTCTGGAATATTCTGTATGTTAAGCGAATACGCTATTGATTTGTATTGCAGATTTACCTCCTTCGTCCTTTCTTCGTACCCCATTCGTACCTCATTCGGTATTGCTTCGCTCGTGGCTTGGCCTTATGGAGCGAAGGTGGAGCGTAGGAAATGCGGACAAGGTGGGTAAGAAAATTTAAACGAAAAAAAACGCCCCGAGGCGAGGCTTTTTCAAAACAAATGCTTAACTTTGTGGTATCGATAAACCTTTAATAAAGAAAGGAGATACACTATGAGAGCATTGAACGTACTGGCCGCTTTCTTGGGCGGTGCTGCGGTAGGCGCAGCCATCGGCATTTTGTTTGCACCCGAAAAGGGTGAGGACACCCGCAACCGGATTGCGGAAGCACTGCGCAAAAAAGGAATCCGCCTGAACAGGCGTGAAATGGATGAACTGGTAGACGAAATTGCTTCGGAAATTAAAACTGAAGCAGCCGAATAAACCGGTGAAAGAAAAACAGAGCCATCATGTTTGCCGACGACAAGAGCATAGAGAGCCTGCGACAACTGTTTCGCGAGTTTAAGGAATACCTGCGGCTGCAGCGGGACTATACCCGGCTGGAGGTGACGGAAAAGCTGTCCATACTGCTTTCCACCCTCATCGTGGTGTTGCTGGCCGTCATCCTGGGCATGATGGCTCTGTTTTACATTTCCTTCATGTTGGTCTACCTGCTGGCTCCGGCGTTGGGCAGCATGCTGGCGGGTTTCGGCTTGATTGCGGCCTTTCACCTGCTGCTTATCTTTCTGCTGTTTGCCTTCCGCAAGCAACTCATTGTAAACCCTATGGTAAGGTTCATTGCCGGGCTGTTTCTGGCCAAGCCTGCCGCTAACGACACGCCCCATGAATGATTTGCGCGCACATACTTCCCTCACCCTGGAAGACATCGGTCGGCAGAAGGCCGAATTGCTGGCGCAGATAAGGCAACACCAGCAAGAGATGGGGCGCCTGGGCAAGCAGTTGGCGGCGCCCCTGCGCCCGGCTGCAAGCAAGGGTAACTCCGTGGTGCGGGCATTCAACACCAGTCTGGCCGTGATAGACGGCATAAGGATGGGCATTAAGCTGATGCGCAGCCTGCGGAATGTGTTTGGCCGAAAGGCATGAACGATTCATCTTTCACCCGCAGATGGCACGGATGACGCAGATTTTATATTTTTTATCTGTGTTATCCGTGCCATCTGCGGGTGAAAATTCTTTTTAAAACTTCAGCATAAACGCAATGAAGGCCTTTGCCTAATAATTTGAATAAAGGGGCTGCGCTTGTTCGGTAGCCCCTTAGGGCATCACACGTAGGTTTCCAGCAGTTTCACATGCCCATCGGGCAAGATGGTAACTTCCTGCGTGGCGGCGGGGAGCAACACGGTTTCGCCGGCACGGAGGGTAATCTCGTTCTTGGCGTCGTCCAGCAGGCGGCAAGCCCCCTCCACACAAATGAAGATGACGAAGGAATCGAGCTCAGAGTAGTCGCACGTGATGTCCTCCGTCATGTCGTAAACCGAGGTGGTGAAGTAGGGGCATGCCACCAGTTCCACAGGCTCATTGGGCACCGGCTCGTAGGCGGTGCGGAAATCATCTCCCACATCTTCGTAGTTGATGGCATCCACTGCCTGGTTGACGTGCAGCTCGCGCAACTTGCCATTCTTGTCCCTGCGGTTATAGTCGAATATGCGGTAAGTGATGTCCGACGTTTGCTGTATTTCGGCCACAAAGACGCCGGCGCCAATGCCGTGCACGCGGCCGGCCGGCACGTAGAACACGTCGCCCGGCTTTACGGCACAGGCCTGCAGCACGTCGGCAAACGTTCCGTCGGCCACGCGCTCCTTGTACTCTTTCGGAGTGATTTCCTGCGAAAAACCGGAAATGAGCCGGGCGCCCGGCTCGGCAGAGATGACGTACCACATTTCGTTTTTGCCGAAACTGTTGTGGCGCTTCCTGGCCAGTTCGTCGCCGGGATGCACCTGGATGGACAAATCCTGCTTGGCGTCGATAAACTTGATGAGCAGCGGGAACTTGTTGCCGAAACGCGCATAGTTGGCCTCGCCCATCAGCTCTTCTTTATAGGTGCGCACCATCTCGGGCAGCGTCATGCCCTTGCAGGGGCCGTTGGCCACGACAGACTCGCTGCCTTCCACTGCCGACACTTCCCAACTTTCGCCCACGTTGGGCAGATTTTCTTTCAACTGTTTGAACGGGATAATTTTCTCTCCTCCCCAAAGCGTTTGCTTCAAGATAGGTTCAAATTTCAGGGGATACATTTGTAGGTTGCTTAAAGTGAAACTTTCAGTTAATGATTTGATTTATAGAATGTGGGCGCAAACATACGAAAAATATCCGTTGCAAAGCCTTTTGCTAAACGCTAAACTTTCCTAATTTTTTCCCTACATTTCCTTGTAATTACTTGGGGATACAAAAGAAAATCTCTTTATTTGCATAAAAATAAAATAATACCATAATATGACGAACACTCCATTTACAGATAATAATTTGTCAGGATTGAGCAGAAAGGATTTTCAAAAGGTCATCAACGAAAAAGAAACCGACCTGTTTATCCTAAAAAACAAACTGGGAATGGAAGTGGCTGCCACGAACTACGGATGTGCGCTACTTTCCATCATGGTGCCCGACAAGAACGGGACATACGGCAATGTGGTCATGGGGCACGACAGCATAGATCACGTCATCAACAGTCCCGAGCCGTTTTTAAGTACCATTATCGGGCGTTACGGCAACCGTATAGCCAAAGGTAAGTTCACCCTGTATGGCGAAGAGCACCGGCTGGCCATCAACAATGGCCCGAACTCGCTGCACGGAGGGCCTACGGGTTTCCACGCACGGGTGTGGAACGCTACGCAGCCCGACCCCGGCACGGTGATATTCCGTTATCTGTCGGCCGATGGTGAGGAAGGCTTTCCCGGAAACCTGAAGGTGAAGGTGACTTATCGATTGGACGATGACGCCAATGCACTCATCATAGAGTATAAAGCCACTACGGACAAGGCTACCATTGTAAACCTCACCAGCCACGGTTTCTTCAACCTGGCAGGCATAGCCAATCCCACACCGACGGTATTGGACCAACTCGTCTCCATCAATGCCGACTACTATGTACCTATTGATGACACCTCCATACCTACGGGCGAAATTCTGAAAGTGGAAGGCACTCCGATGGACTTCCGCACGGCGCATGCTGTAGGTGAGAACATCGATGCCCCCTTCCAGCAGCTGAAAAACGGGGCAGGCTATGACCACTGCTATGTGCTGAATAAGACGGAAAGCGGCGAACTGACCCTTGCCGCTACTTGCCAAGACCCGACAAGCGGGCGCACCATGGAAGTTTATACTACTGAAAACGGGTTGCAATTCTATACCGCCAACTGGCTGAACGGATTTGCCGGTGCGCATGGCGCCACCTTCCCTGCCCGGAGTGCCGTATGCTTTGAAGCACAGTGCTTCCCCGACACGCCAAACAAACCTCACTTCCCCTCGGCTGTGCTGTTGCCGGGAGATGAGTACCAGCAAATCACCATATACAAATTCGGAGTCACAGACTAAAACAATCAATCTAATTTATAAACTTACTAATTCCAAAGTATCATGACACAACAAAAACAGAGCGGGAATATTATGGCCATCATTGTGATGATATTCCTGTTTGGTATGATTTCGTTCGTTACCAACTTAGCCTCTCCTATGGGAGACATCTTAAAATTCCAATTTGGCGTAGCCAACTGGATGGGAACCTTGGGCGTATTTGCCAACTTCATTGCTTACGCGGTGATGGGTTACCCGGCCGGCAACATGCTTCAGAAATTGGGATACAAAAAGACTGCCTTGATAGCCGTAACCGTAGGCTTCGTGGGCGTAGGTATACAAACCTTGTCGGGTGTGGCCGGCAGCTTCGGCGTTTATCTGCTGGGAGCTTTCATTTCTGGCTTCTCCATGTGTTTGCTCAATACTACGGTAAATCCCATGCTGAACAGTCTGGGCGGCGGCGGCAACAAGGGTAACCAGCTGATTCAATTGGGCGGCTCGTTTAATTCATTGGCCGGTACTGCCGTAATCATACTGACCGGTATTTTGATACCTTCCATTACAAACGCACAAATCAGCGATGTATTCCCGTTGATGTATGCCGCACTGGCCATTTTTGCCTTTGCCTTTTTTGTTATTCTGTTCTCTAAGATTCCCGAAAAGGAACAGGTGGAAGAGAAGAAGGAGGAAGCCCCGTCGCAATATGGTCCGTTGTCGTTCCGCCACTTTGTGTTGGGTGCCGTCGGCATCTTTGTATATGTAGGCGTTGAAGTAGGTGTGCCCAATGTCTTGAATAAATGGCTGCAGAATCCCGACCTGGATGTGCTGGAATTGGGTGGTGCCGGTGGCGCAGAAGCTATCGCCGCATCGGTTGCTGCTACTTACTGGTTCTTGATGCTAGTGGGTCGTCTGCTGGGCGCCGCATTGGGCAGTAAGATTTCGGCCAAAGCCATGCTGGGTACCGCATCGTGTGTGGCCTTGCTGCTGACGCTTGTTGCTATCTTTGCTCCGACAACCGTTATGGTAGACATGCCGGTATTCAAAAACAGTGCGGATGGCATGTTCGGACTGGTGAGCCTGCCTGTCAATGCTATGTTGCTGACGTTGGTAGGTCTTTGCACCTCTGTGATGTGGGGCGGTATCTTTAACCTCGCCGTAGAAGGCCTTGGCAAATATACGGAAAAGGCATCGGGCATTTTCATGGCTCTGGTTTGCGGAGGTGGTATTTGGCCGCTGCTGCAAAACGCTATTGTGGACATGAATGGAGGTACAGGCTACCTGTCCAGTTACTGGCTTATCGTAGTGCTGCTGGCTTACCTGCTGTATTATAGCCTGATCGGCAGTAAGAATGTCAACAAGAATATTCCTGTGGACTGAAACTGAGACGCGCAGAAAATGCGCAAAAACAATATCACTTACACTTATAAAATCTTAATGTTATGGACATAGAATACGTAAGAAGCCGTTTCATCAAGCATTTTGATGGAACTACGGGGGCAGTCTATACGTCTCCGGGACGCATCAACCTCATAGGCGAGCATACAGATTATAATGGCGGATTTGTATTTCCGGGAGCCATAGACAAAGGCATTCTTGCAGAAATAAAACCTAACGGCACTAATACAGTGAAAGCCTACTCCATAGACTTGAAGGACTATGTGGAGTTTGGCTTGAATGAAGAAGACGCACCACGCACCAGCTGGGCACGGTACATTTTCGGCGTTTGTCGCGAAATGATAAAGCGGGGCGTGGAAGTGAAGGGATTCAATACCGCTTTTGCCGGCGACGTTCCCTTGGGAGCCGGCATGTCCTCCTCTGCTGCATTGGAAAGCACGTATGCTTATGCCCTGAACGATTTATTTGGCGAAAACCGCATTGATAAGTTCGAGTTGGCCAAAGTGGGGCAGGCTACCGAGCACAATTATTGTGGGGTGAACTGTGGCATCATGGACCAGTTTGCCTCTGTGTTCGGCAAGAAAGACCATCTTATCCGCTTGGACTGCCGTTCGCTGGAGTATCAATACTTCCCCTTCGAGCCTAAAGGCTACCGGCTGGTGCTGATAGACTCTGTGGTGAAGCATGAACTGGCATCATCGGCCTACAATAAACGCCGTCAAAGCTGCGAGGCTGTGGTTGCAGCCATCCAAAGCAGGCATCCGCATGTGGAATTCTTGCGCGACTGCAACCGCGATATGCTGGAAGAGGTGAAGGCTGAAGTCAGTGAAGAAGACTACAAGCGTGCAGAATACGTCATTGAGGAAATTCAGCGTGTGCTCGACGTGAGCGACGCCCTCGAAAAAGGCGACTATGAAACCGTTGGACAGAAGATGTATGAGACCCACTACGGGATGAGCAAGCTGTATGAAGTGAGCTGCGAGGAGCTGGATTTCTTGAACGATTTGGCTTTCGATTGCGGCGTCACAGGTTCGCGCGTCATGGGTGGAGGTTTTGGCGGTTGCACCATCAACCTGGTGAAGGAAGAACTCTATTCCACCTTCATTGAAAAAGCCAAAGAAGCGTTTACGCAAAAGTTTGGCCGCAGCCCCAAGGTGTATGACGTAGTCATCTCGGACGGAGCACGCCGATTGGAATAATTTTTCTATTGACATAATCATTTGTGACTGAAGGGGGCATTCTTTCCGCGACGGAAAGATGCCCTCATTTTATTCATAAAGCCCTAATCTTCTGCCCGCCAAAGAAAACAACTACCCGAAATATTGGCATTTAACGGTAAAAGCCCTACCTTTGTGGAGGAAAAACGAAACCCGACGAAAACATCGCAGGCTTTGCCCAACGTATTAACCTATAATAAACTAACTTATGAACGACTGTAAACTCATGAACCGTGCAGCGGACAACATACGCATACTCGCTGCGTCTATGGTAGAAAAAGCCAACTCTGGCCACCCGGGAGGCGCCATGGGAGGCGCAGATTTTATAAACGTGCTCTATTCTGAGTTCCTCGTATACGACCCCGAGAATCCGGCATGGGAGGGGCGCGACCGCTTTTTCCTTGACCCGGGGCATATGTCGCCTATGCTTTACTCTGTATTGGCACTGACAGGTAAGTTCACCTTGGATGAATTGAAACAGTTCCGCCAATGGGGAAGCCCCACACCGGGACATCCTGAACGTGACTTGGCACGGGGCATAGAGAATACTTCAGGCCCGTTGGGGCAAGGACATACCTTTGCTGTAGGCGCAGCCATAGCCGCGAAATTCCTGAAGGCACGTTTCGGCGCAGTCATGGGGCAGACCATTTATGCCTATATCTCCGACGGAGGCATACAAGAGGAAATATCGCAAGGAGCGGGGCGCATTGCCGGCACGCTCGGGCTGGACAACCTCATCATGTTTTATGACGCTAACGACATCCAGCTTTCTACCGAGACCAAGGCTGTAACTACTGAAGATACGGCAAAGAAATATGAGGCATGGGGCTGGAAAGTCATCAAGATTGACGGGAACGACTCGGATGCCATCCGTGGCGCATTGACAGAAGCCAAAAATGAACATGAACGGCCCACGCTCATCATCGGACATACCATAATGGGTAAGGGCGCTCGCCGAGCTGACGGCAGCAGCTACGAAGCTTGCTGCGCCACCCATGGAGCCCCGCTGGGAGGAGATGCTTACCTTAACACGATAAAGAACTTGGGAGGCGACCCGGAGAATCCGTTTGTCGTATTTCCTGAAGTGGCAGAGCTCTATGCCAAGCGTGCCGCAGAACTGAAAGAAATAGTGGCCAAACGCTATGCCGAAAAGGCTGCTTGGGCGCAAGCTAATCCTGAACTTGCCGTGAAGCTGGAGGCTTTCTTCTCCGGCAAACTGCCCGAAATAGACTGGGAAGGCATAGAACAGAAAGCGAACAGTGCAACCCGTGCGGCATCGGCAACTGTATTGGGCGTGCTCGCCACGAAGGTCGAGAACATGATTGTGGCTTCGGCCGACCTTTCCAACTCTGACAAAACGGATGGTTTCTTGAAGAAGACGCATGCTTTCGCCAAAGGCGACTTCAGCGGCGCTTTTTTCCAAGCAGGTGTAGCCGAGCTGACTATGGCTTGCTGCTGCATAGGCATGGCTTTGCATGGGGGAGTTATCCCGGCTTGCGGCACATTCTTTGTCTTTTCAGACTACATGAAACCTGCCGTGCGCATGGCTGCGCTGATGGAACTTCCCGTGAAGTTTATTTGGACGCATGACGCATTCCGCGTAGGCGAAGACGGGCCTACTCATGAGCCCGTGGAACAAGAGGCACAAATCCGCTTGATGGAGAAGCTGAAAAACCATAAAGGGAAGAATTCTATGTTGGTGTTGCGTCCGGCAGACGTGGAGGAAACAACCATAGCCTGGAAACTGGCTATGGAAAATCAGGCAACTCCCACCGCACTTATTCTTTCCCGTCAAAACATTACCAATCTGCCTACAGGGAATGACTATGCGCAGGCCGCCAAAGGGGCTTATATCGTGGCCGGTTCTGACGATAATCCGCAAGTCGTGCTGGTAGCTTCCGGCTCGGAAGTGTCCACATTGGTAGTGGGCAAGGAATTGCTGAACCAAGACGGCATAAAGGTCCGCATCGTATCTGTTCCCTCTGAAGGACTGTTCCGCAGCCAAGTGCCCGGCTATCAGGAATCGGTAATACCTTCCCGGGCCAAGGTGTTCGGATTGACTGCCGGACTTCCGGTGACACTGGAAGGGCTGGTGGGCTCCAACGGCAAGGTTTGGGGGCTTGAATCGTTCGGCTTCTCGGCACCTTATAAAGTGCTGGACGAAAAACTGGGATTCACTGCTGAGAATGTGTACAAGCAGGTGAAAGCTATGCTTTAAATAAAAAGTGACAACACGCGAGGAAAATGAGAACTATAGGACTATGCTCCGACCATGCCGGATTTGAATTGAAGGCTTTTGTACGCCAGTGGCTGGAAAACAAGGGGTGGAGGTATAAAGACTTCGGCACCTATTCTGCCGAAAGTTGCGATTATCCGGACTATGCCCATCCGCTGGCTCTGGCAGTGGAAGCCGGAGAATGCGGACCCGGGATAGCAATATGCGGCAGCGGAAACGGCATTGCCATGACGCTGAACAAACATCAAGGTATCCGTGCAGCCCTATGCTGGCGGGCAGACATCGCCCACTTGGCCCGGCAGCACAACGATGCCAACGTATTGGTGATGCCCGGCAGGTTTATTACAACGGAAGAGGCGAATGACATCCTCAACGAGTTTTTCAATACGGACTTTGAGGGAGGGCGGCATCAGCGCAGAATAGAGAAAATTCCGGTAAAAAGTCCGGCATAGCCAGGCCTTTGACTTTACATGAAAGGGATGCACCGTGCAAGAGGGGCATTCCTTTCGTATTTTGCCCGTGCTTTCCCCTCCCTTGGCAGGAAACGGGCCTTTTCACTCATTTTTCATCCATCTAATAGACAAACATGCGCAAATATGTGTATATTTGCCGGAGAAAAAACAGAAGTCCGAACAATATGGAAAGATTAAGCAGTATTAAGGACCTAATCAACCAAGGTGCTGTGGAACAAGCCGTCGGGCAGTTGCAAGAACTGCTGCAAACCGCCTTTCCCCACAAGGATGAGGTATACTACCTGTTGGGCAACGCGTATCGCAAGCAGAGTAACTGGCAGCAGGCAATGAACTATTACCACCGTGCTATTGAACTAAATCCACAAAGTCCGGCTTTGCATGCCCGCCAAATGGTGGTAGACATACTGAACTTTTATAACAAAGACATGTACAATCAATAAACAACGTAATTTATGGCAAAAATCAAAGGAGCAATCGTAGTCGACACGGAACGTTGCAAAGGCTGCAACTTATGCGCTGTGGCATGTCCGCTCCATGTAATAGCACTGACCAAGGAGGTCAACGTAAAAGGGTATAACTATGCCTATCAGGCATTGGAAGACACCTGCAACGGATGTGCCTCATGTGCCACGGTATGCCCGGACGGCTGCATCTCTGTGTATAAAGTAAAAGTAGTAGAATAAATCTCTGAAAACAATATGGCAGAAGAAGTTGTATTAATGAAAGGGAACGAAGCCATTGCCCACGCCGCCATTCGTTGCGGGGTCGACGGATACTTCGGTTACCCTATTACCCCCCAGTCGGAAGTATTGGAAACCCTTGCCGAGCTGAAGCCGTGGGAAACTACGGGAATGGTGGTACTGCAAGCGGAAAGTGAAGTAGCAGCTATTAATATGGTATATGGAGGCGCAGGAAGCGGGAAAATGGTGATGACCTCCTCCTCAAGTCCCGGCGTCAGCTTGAAGCAAGAAGGCATCTCGTATCTGGCAGGTGCAGAATTGCCTTGCCTCATTGTGAATGTAATGCGTGGAGGCCCCGGCCTCGGCACCATACAGCCTAGCCAAGCCGATTATTTTCAGACGGTAAAAGGCGGCGGGCATGGCGATTACCGCCTCATTGCCTTGGCTCCGGCATCCGTGCAGGAGATGGCGGACTTTGTAGGGCTTGCTTTCGAGTTGGCTTTCAAATACCGCAATCCCGCCATTATCCTTGCCGATGGGGTTATTGGCCAGATGATGGAGAAAGTAGTACTTCCCCCGCAAAAGCCCCGCCGCACCGACGAGGAGGTCATAGCCCAATGTCCCTGGGCCACCACAGGCAAGTCCAATGGACGTAAGCCCAACATCATCACATCCTTGGAGTTGAAGCCGGAGGCCATGGAAGTAAACAACTTGCGCTTTCAGGCTAAGTACCGGAAGATTGAAGAAAACGAAGTGCGCTTTGAAGAAATAAACTGCGAAGATGCCGATTATCTGATTGTAGCCTTTGGCTCTATGGCACGCATCGGACAAAAAGCTATGGAGTTGGCACGTGAGGCCGGCATCAAGGTAGGCATCCTGCGTCCCATCACCTTATGGCCTTTCCCCACTAAAGCCATTGCAGCCTATGCGGATAAGGTGAAAGGCATGCTGGTGACCGAGCTTAATGCCGGACAAATGATAGAAGACGTGCGTCTGGCCGTGAACGGCAAAGTGAAAGTGGAACACTTCGGAAGGTTGGGAGGCATTGTGCCCGACCCCGATGAAATCGTAGAAGCACTGAAAGAAAAACTGATTGAAAAATGAATCCTGACAAAATAAGAAACATACTGAACATCCTCTTCATGGTGCTGGCCATTGCCGCTGTCATTGTTTACTTTGCAGCGCGCGACGACTTCAAACTGTTCCTCTACGTCTGTGGGGCAGCCATATTCTTCAAGTTGATGGAGTTCTTTATTCGTTTCACCAACAGATAAGGAGAAGTGATTATGACAAAAGAAGACATTATAAAGCCCGAAAACCTGGTTTACAAGAAACCGACACTGATGAATGACAACCCCATGCACTACTGCCCGGGGTGCAGCCATGGCGTAGTGCACAAACTCATTGCCGAAGTCATTGAAGAAATGGGCATGGAGGACAAAGCCATCGGCATATCCCCTGTAGGATGTGCAGTGTTTATCTACAATTACCTGGATATCGATTGGCAGGAAGCTGCCCACGGGCGTGCACCGGCACTGGCTACCGCCATCAAGCGCTTGTGGCCCAGCCGACTGGTATTCACTTATCAAGGCGACGGCGACTTGGCCTGCATAGGCACAGCTGAAACCATCCATGCTTTGAACCGGGGGGAGAACATCACCATCATTTTCATAAACAACGCTATCTACGGCATGACGGGAGGACAAATGGCGCCCACTACCCTGGTGGGCATGAAGACGGCCACTTGCCCTTACGGACGCGATGTGCATCTGCACGGCTACCCGCTGAAGATGGCCGATATCGCGGCACAGTTGGAAGGCACTGCCTACGTCACCCGCCAAAGCGTGCAATCCGTCCCCGCCATCCGCAAGGCCAAGAAGGCCATCCGCAAAGCGTTTGAAAACTCCATGGCCGGCAAAGGCAGCAACCTGGTGGAGATAGTGTCCACCTGCAACTCGGGCTGGAAAATGACTCCCGCCGATGCCAACCGGTGGATGGAAGAGCACATGTTCCCCTTCTACCCGCTGGGTGACTTGAAAGATAAATAACCTAAAAAACAGCAAGACACGACATGAAAGCAGAAATCATTATAGCAGGATTCGGCGGGCAAGGCGTCCTCTCCATGGGCAAAATACTGGCCTACTCCGGCCTGATGGAAGGCAAGGAAGTGACCTGGATGCCGGCCTACGGCCCCGAACAACGCGGCGGCACGGCCAATGTGACCGTCATTGTGAGCGATGACAGAATTTCGTCCCCCATCTTGAGCCGATACGACGCCGCCATCATACTGAACCAGCCCTCGCTGGAAAAGTTTGAAAGCAAAGTAAAGCCCGGCGGCATACTCATCTACGACGGCTACGGCATCATCAATCCACCTACGCGGACGGACATCCATGTCTATCGCATTGATGCCATGGATGCTGCCAACGAGATGAGCAACAGCAAGGCTTTCAATATGATAGTGCTGGGCGGACTGCTCAAGGTGATGCCCGTCGTCACTCTGGACAACGTCATCAAAGGACTGAAGAAAACGCTGCCCGAACGCCACCACCACCTCATCCCCATGAACGAGGAGGCCATCAAGAAAGGCATGGAGCTCATCCGCGAAGCCTGACCCGCCTCCCCCAGTTCTAAGGGAGACCCTCCCTTAGAGCTGAGAGAGACTCTCCATACGGGCGTATGGAGACCTTCCATATGGGCGTATGGAGGCTTTTCCTACGGGCAAGCCTTCACCCGAATGTAAAAAAGACGCAAAAAACATGCAAATAGCGGAGCAAACCATATTTTGTTGTATCTTTGCCCCGATTTTATGAGACGCAGCCTACTGACATATTTGCTCTTAACCCTGCTTGCCACCGCAAGTGCGGGGGCACAAACCCTGCGCCCCGTCACCCAGACGGGCAATACCTTGCGCGACGCCTACGGCAACCAGGTAGACCCTTCCACGCTGCCCGATAATCTGGAAGACAGCACCAATGTAGACATCAAAAGCCTCCCGCCCAAACTGTACATGTGGCAAGTGGAAGGCGAATTGGGCGAACGCCACGTGATGCCTGCCGACACGGCCAGCCTCAACTTCCAGAACTCCAACCTGGTAGATGGCATGACGGGGCACTACAATTACCTCGGAAACCTGGGCTCGCCACGCCTGTCGCGCATCTTCTTCGAGCGGCGGAACGATGAGCCAACCATGTTCATCGAGCCCCTCTCCAGCTTTTACCTGCGCCCCAGCGAAATAAAGTTCACCAACAGCAACGTGCCCTACACCAACCTGACGTACTACAAAGCGGGCAATAAGGTGAATGGCGAAGAGCGCTTCAAGTCATACTTCTCGGTCAACGCCAATAAGCGCATGGCCTTCGGTTTCAACATCGATTACCTCTACGGGCGTGGTTTCTACCTCAACCAGTCTACCTCCCACTTCAATGCCGGCCTCTTTGCCAGCTACATAGGCGAGCGCTACCAGATGCATGCCACCTACCAGAACTTCTACATGAAGATGAATGAGAACGGCGGCATCAGCGACGACCGCTACATCACCAAGCCGGAGGAAATGGAAGACCCCGGTGGCACCTCCTACATCCCCGTCAACCTGGAGCAGACCACCAACCGCAACCACAACTTCTACGTCTACCTTACCCACCGCTACCGCTTGGGCTTCCGCCGCGAGACTACCAAGGTAGAAGAGACCCAAGACCAGGCCGCACGCCGCAAGGCGCAGCGCGACAGCACCGCCATACCCATGGACACCCTTATTGTAGAAGAGTTTGTGCCTGTCACCAGCTTTATCCACACCTTCCAGGTAGAACGCTCGCGCCGCAACTTCCAGGCCGGCACCGAGCCCACCGGCGAAAACTCCATCTACGACAACACCTACCTGCAAGAAGGCAGCAGCCGCGACAGCACCATGGCCCTCAGCATAAAGAACACCCTTGGCATTGCCCTGCTGGAGGGTTTCAACAAGTATGCCAAAGCCGGGCTGACGGCCTACATCTCCCACAAGTTCAGCCACTACACGCTGATGAACATGAACACCGAGCTCGAGCGTCCCACCCCGGTGGACTACAAGGAGCACGAAGTCTACGTGGGCGGCGAGCTGGCCAAGCGCCAAGGCAAACTGCTGCACTACAATGCCACCGGCGAAGTAGGGCTGGCAGGCAAAGCCATCGGGCAGTTCCGCGTGAAGGGCAATCTCGACCTCAACTTCCGCCTCTGGAAAGACACCGTCAACTTCTATGCCCGCGGATACGTCAGCAATACGCTGCCCTCCTTCTACATGCGCCACTACCACTCCAATCACTTCACGTGGGACAACGACAACCTGAGCAAGGAATTTCGCACCCGCGTGGAAGGCGAGCTGAACATCGACCGCTGGGGCACCAACCTGCGTGCCGGCGTGGAAAACATCAAGAACTACACCTACCTTGGCCCGAAGGCACTGCCCGAGCAACACAGCGGAAGCATCCAAGTGCTGTCGGCCACGCTGACGCAGAACTTCCGTTTAGGCATTTTCCATCTGGACAACGAGGTGACCTGGCAAAAGACGGGCAACTCCACCGTGCTGCCCCTGCCTGAGTTCTCGCTCTACCACAACTTCTACTTGCTGACCAAGCTGGCCAAGAAGGTGCTGACTGTACAGCTGGGTGCCGATGTCAGGTATTTCACCTCTTACTACGCCCCGGCCTACCAGCCCGCCCTGCAGCAATTCCACCTGCAGGATGCCGACAGCCGGGTGGAGATAGGCGGCTACCCCGTCATCAGCGTCTATGCCAACCTGCACCTGAAGCGCACGCGCCTTTTTGCCATGATGTCCCATGTGAATGCAGGCTCAGGCAACCGCAACATGTTTCTTGTGCCCCATTACCCCATCAACCAGTGGTTGCTCAAGATAGGTGTGTCGTGGAACTTCTACGACTAACCTCTGCTCCGCCCAAGCTCCGTTACCATGCAATACACACTTCCCCATAAATGGCTGAAAAGCATCCTGCTGCTGGCACTGGCGTTGCTCGTCTTGTCGCTGGCCTTCCTGCTCATGCCCGGAAAAGAAACGCCCTCCACCGACCGGACTCTCCACAGGGATTATGCCGAAATACAGGCAGAAGGCATCTTGCACGCCGTCACAGAATATGACCCCATCAGCTACCATGCCGCCGGCGACACTGTGGCCGGTTTCCACTACGAATTGCTGTCCGCCTTTGCCCGCCGGCATGGACTGAAGTGCGACCTGTCGGCCGAAATGTCTTTCAGCAAGCAGCTGAAGGGATTGGAAGAAGGCCGATACGACCTGATAGCCTACGGCCTGCTGGCCACCAGCGAGGTGAAAGACTCCTTGCTGCTGACCCGCCCCATCGTGCTGAACCGCCAAGTGCTGGTGCAGCGCAAAGATACCGCAGGCGGCGACACCCTTGCCATACGGAACCAGCTTGACCTGGCAGGCAAGACAGTGCATGTGGTGAAAGGCTCGCCCGCCATGCTGCGCATCCGCAACCTGGGGGACGAGATAGGAGACACCATCTACATCCGCGAAATAGAACGCTATGGTGCCGAACAACTCATTTCGCTCGTGGCCCATGGCGACATAGACTACGCCGTGTGCGACGAGAGCATCGCCCGCGCTGCCCTCGACAGCCTGCCGCAGATAGACATCAGCGTGGCCATCGGCTTCACCCAGTTCCATTCATGGGCCGTGGGCCGCCGGTCGCCCGCCTTGCTCGACAGCCTGAATGCCTGGCTCGCGGCGTACGAAAACAGCAAAGAGTATCGCGACCTGTGCCGCAAGTACGGGCTTTCCCCTGTCACTCCAGGTCGTTGAGCCACATTCCCACAGTGGCATCGCTGGGCATGCGCCAGTCGCCCCTCGGGCTCAAGGCTATACTGCCCACCTTGGGGCCGTCGGGCAGGCACGAGCGCTTGAACTGCTGGTTGAAGAACCGGCGGCAGAAAGTGCGCAGCCACTTCTTGATAACCTCTTCCTCATACACACCCTTGAAAGCCCTGTCGGCCAGAAAGAATATCTTGGCCGGGCGGAACCCGTAGCGCAAGAAGTAGTACAGGAAAAAGTCGTGCAGCTCGTACGGCCCCACCAGGTCTTCGGTAATCTGGCTGATGTTTCCGTTCTCGTCGGCCGGAATCAGCTCGGGGCTGATGGGTGTGTCCACAATGTCGAGCAGCGTGCGGCGCGAGTCCTCGTCCATGCCGTGCCCGGCCACCCACGTCACCAGGTAGCGCACCAGCGTCTTGGGCACCCCGGCGTTTACGCCGTACATCGACATGTGGTCGCCGTTGTAGGTGGCCCAGCCCAGGGCCAGTTCCGACAGGTCGCCTGTGCCCACCACCATGCCTCCCGTCTGGTTGGCAATGTCCATCAGCACCTGGGTGCGCTCGCGCGCCTGCGCGTTCTCGTAGGTCACGTCGTGCACGGCGGGGTCGTGCCCTATGTCCTCGAAGTGCTGCAGGCAAGCCTGCTTGATGCTCACCTCGCGCACCGTCACCCCGAGCGACGTCATCAGGCTGACGGCATTGAGGTGTGTTCGGTCGGTAGTGCCGAAGCCCGGCATGGTGACACCGATGATGCCCTTGCGTGCCCAGCCCAGCTTGTCGAACGTGCGTACGCACACCAGCAGCGCCAGCGTGGAGTCCAGTCCGCCGGAGATGCCCACTACGGCACTTTTGGCCTGCGTGTGCACCAGCCGTTGCGCCAGCCCGGCCACCTGGATGGAGAATATCTCCTCGCAACGCTCGTCGGTGCAGGCGCCTTGCGGCATGAAGGGGTGGGGGTCGAAGGTGCGGGTCAGCACAAACTCCTTGCTGTTGACATACTCTGTGGCGATGCGCCGTGCAGGCTCCATGCCGCAAAGGTGCGCGCGGCACGAGGCAAAGGTAGTGTTTACGCGTCGCTCCGTGCGCAGGCGCTCCACGTCAATCTCGCTCACCACCACCTGCTCGTCCAGCGAAAAGCGCTTGCTGCGGGCCAGCAGCGTGCCGTTTTCGTAAATCAGCCCGTTGCCGGCAAACACCACGTCGGTAGTCGACTCGCCGAAGCCGCACGAACTGAACACATATCCGGCTATGCAGCGTGCCGACTGCTGGGCAATGAGCCCGCACAGGTAGTCGTGCTTGCCTATGCCCTCATTGTCTGCCGAGAGGTTGAAGATAATCTCCGCCCCCCGCAGCGCCAGCATGGAAGCCGGGGGCACGGGTGCCCAAAGGTCTTCGCACAGCTCGATGCCGAATACCGTGTCCGACGTTTCAAACAGCAGGTCGGCTCCCAGCGGCACCACTTGTCCGCACAGGCGTACACTCTTGTCGGCCACGTCGGCGGCCGAGGTGAACCACCGCTTCTCGTAAAACTCCTTATAGTTAGGTAAATATGTTTTAGGCACAACGCCCAGAATTTTGCCTTTCTGTATCACCGCGGCGGTGTTGAGCAAGGCCCCGTTCAGCGGCACAGGCATCCCCACAATGGAGATGATGTCCAGCTGGCGCGTATTGTTCAGCACCTGCATCAACCCCATTTCCGCCTCCTCCAGCAGCAGTTGTTGGCCAAAAAGGTCGGCACACGTATAGCCCGTGATGCTCAACTCCGGGAAAACAATCACCTGCACCCCCTTGCCGTCGGCAATGATAATCTCCTTCTCAATCTGGTTGGCATTGTGCTTGCAATCGGCCACCTTCACGCGCGGCACCGCAGCCGCCACCTTTACAAATCCGTACTTCATAAGCAATCCGTCAAAGTTGATTGTACTACGACACAAAAATAAGACAAAATCCCCACACCGCCAACACGCAGGCCGAGAAAGCTCGGCTTGTGACAAGTTTTCTTACCCACCTTGTCCGTATTTCCTACGTTCCACCTCCGCTCCATAGCGCGCATCCGGGAGCGAAGCAGGTAAGGAGTTGGTAAGGAGCGGGTAAGGAGAAGGAAAGAAGATGGTAAAATGGGCAGACAATTCAGTATCGTATCTGACTGGATTACAGTGTGGTCGGATGTAAGAAATATTACTATTCAGTAGTATTTTCGCATTTTCGGGTGTAAAATGTTATGATTTTGATTGTCCGGAAAAATAGAAATGCCGAAAGTTGCGGACAGCAGGCATGCCCTGTCCCGCCGAAACGTTCGTACTGCCCGGCGGGGGTGTTCATGATTATTAGGAAAGGAAAACATTTTATTGAAAGAATATTGCATGTTATAAAAATTGTTGTTGCTTTTGCAGCCGCAAACAAACGGGCGCAAGGATAAAACAAGACAGAAGACACTGAAGCGGATTTTAAAGAAGGAAAACATTTTATTGAAGATTTTATTGAATAAACGATTATATTTAGAGATTTATTCCTATCTTTGCAGCCGCAAACAAGATAAAGCGCAAACAGACAAACAGGCAAGTCCCGCCAACAAGACAAAATTATTATCTTATCATAACGTTCGTAAACAGTGACGATTGAATCAAAGATTATGAGAAAAATCCTCACGACAGCCTTGTTGCTGTGCAGCCTGTACGCACAGGCTCAAATTCAAACAGATTCCGTGCGGGTGTATTACCGCGTGGGGAAGTCGCTTTTGGAGCCGGGCTTCCATGGCAACGACACGGTGCTGGCCGACTTTGTGCAACGCCTGCGCCGGGTGACGGAAGACCCGCGGAACCGGAATTTCAACTTTCGCATCAAGTCGTATGCCTCGCCCGAAGGGCCGCTCTCCCTCAACCGGCGGCTGTATGCCGGGCGCACGGAGGCATTTATGGGTTACCTGCGGCAAGAGGGCATCAGCCTGCCGGGGCGGACGGGCCTTTGGCAGGACGGGTGCTATAACTGGGAGGAGTTGCGCCGGCGGGTGGAAGACTCGGACATGCCTTACAGGGCGGAGGTGCTGGACATTCTGCGTAATGTGTCCGAATGGGGACACGACGGCACGGTGGAGCTGCGCAAAGAGCAGCTGATGGCACTGGCGGGCGGCGAGCCCTTCCGCTACATGCTGCGCCGTTTCTTCCCGGAAATGCGCTACTCGTCCATGCTGCTGTTTTATGAAACGGTGGACCCGGGGCTGGGGCCGCAGATTCCCTTGCCGGAAGTGCCCGCGACAGCGTTGCCGGGCCGGCTGGCACCCCTGGCCGGGCAATGCCCGGCGCCCAAGGCGGAAGTGAAGACCGGGAAGCCTTTCTACATGGCAGTGAAAACCAATCTGCTGTACGATGCGGCATTGGTTCCAAACATCGGAGTAGAGTTCCATCTGAAGAACAACTGGAGCCTCAGTGCCGGATGGATGTACGGCTGGTGGAAGAAAGACCGCATCCACTGGTACTGGCGTGCCTACGGGGGCGACATCACGGTAAGGAAATGGCTGGGCAAGGCAGCCCGGGAAAAACCGCTTACGGGACACCATCTCGGCATCTACGGGCAGGTGCTGACATACGACTTCGAAACCGGCGGGCGCGGCTACATGGGCGGCGAGCCGGGCGGGACGCTGTTCGACCGCGCCAACTTTGCCGGAGGCGTAGAATACGGCTACTCGCTGCCCATACGCCGGAGGCTGAACCTCGACTTCACCATCGGCATCGGCTATATGGGCGGGAAATATTACGAGTATAAACCGATAGACGACTGCTACGTATGGCAGGCAACCAAACAACGCCACTACTTCGGCCCCACGAAACTGGAGGTCTCGCTGGTGTGGCTCCTGGGGCGCGACAACATCAATAAAGGGAAAGGAGGCAAACGATGAAACGGCTATTTTACCTCATGGCATGGGTACTGCTCCTTACGGCATGCGAGCACAAGGAACTGTGTTTCCAGCATCCGCACACCGCGCAGCTGCTGGTGGAGTTCAACTGGAGCTATGCGCCCGATGCCGAGCGCGACAACGCGGTGGAAGGCATGTGTCTGTGGTTCTACCCGGTGGACGAGGAAGGAACGCAGACGGGCGAGCCTTTGCGCTACGACCTGGCGGGCATGAAGGGCGGCACGGTGGAAATCCCCGTGGGCAGATACCAGGTGCTATACTATAATAATGACTACGAAGTGGTGCAGTTCCGCAATGTGGTCGACTTCTGGCGGAAGGAATGCTACACCCGCGAGGGCAACCTCTTTGAACCCATCTACGGCAACACGGTGAACTATGCGCCCCGCGCCGAAGGGACGGAGGAGGAACGGGTGGTCATCACGCCGGACATGATGTGGGGCGACCACGCCATGAACCTCGACATCCATGACCGGGGGCTGAGCTACTGGTTTGTGCGCGACGGCGAGACGGAGCGCACCACCGTCGAGCGCGACGAACACCGCCTGACGCTGATGCCCCACGAGCAAATCTGCTACTACACCTACGAAATACGCAACGTGGAAAACCTCGATGGCATCACGCAGATGTGCGCCTCGCTGTCGGGCATGTCCGGCTCGGTGTTCTGTGCGGCGGAGCAGGTGAGGCGGGAATATGTGACGCTGCCCTTCGAAGCCTCGGCGGGCGACGAGACCACCATCGAAGGAGAGTTCCACACCTTCGGCCATTATGACGCGGACACGGACGTGACCCGTGCCGAAGGCGGTGCGGAGGCACCTCACAAGCTGGTGCTCTACGTCTGGCTGAAAGACGGCTCGAAGTATTACTACACCTTCGACGTGACGGACCAAGTGGACGAAGCGCCGGAGAAACGCCGCGTGCACATCGTCATCGACGGGCTGACCTTGCCCGAACCCATCACGGGCGGCGACATGGAGGTCGGCGTGGATGACTGGATTGTAGTGAATGAGGATATTACCATGTAATATATGTATGTTTCACTTAAATTTTTAAGCAATGATGAAAAGTAAGTATTTAGCAGTAGCGTTGTCGGCTGTCGCACTGACGGCTTGCAACAATGAGGATGTGTTGGAAGTGAACCAAGGACGTGGCATCAGCTTCCAAGTGGCAACAGAGGCGTCAACCCGTGCACAGGCAACGACGACGAACACTATCGACAATTTCAAGGTTTGGGGATTCACCGATAACAAGACCTTGATGAACGGTTTGGAGGTATCGTATGAAAGTAACAAATGGACTTATGATGGTACCATCTTTTGGCCGGCAACGGATGTAGATTTCTATTCCGTATCGCCGAGCGATGTTACCGGAGTAAGCATTACAAACTCTTCACAGAAGATTACCGGCTTCACGGTAGACACCGATCAAAGCAAGCAAGTGGATTTGCTCTATGCCGTGAACAAGGGCGAGAAGAAAGATGACCACGCGGAAGGTTCTAAACCTGTCAACATCAACTTCCGCCACGCCTTGTCTCAAATCGTGTTCAAGGCTAAGAATACGAATGAGAATCTGAAGGTTACCGTAAAGGGTGTGAAGATTGCCAATATCAAGAAAAAAGGAGACTTTACGTATCCTACAAATGCTACAACTGGCAATGTAACAAGTGAAAGCGGATCGATTACTTCAGGTACGCAGGGTACATGGGGTACTCCGACCGATGCTACAACTTTCAGCGCAGGCATGGATGCTAATGGAGTTACATTGAATGGTAAAGTAGAAACCGCTGTGGATTTGACAACTGCTACGGGTGAAAATACTAATAAGACTTATACCGGTGCCTTGTTCATGATTCCGCAGGCATTGATTCCTTGGGATCCCTCAACAGAAGGTTGTAATAAATCTAACAATGTTTACTTCCTGCTGAATTGCCAAATCCTGAGCGGGACGGACAAGAACATCCAGGTATGGCCGTCGGACGCAGATGAGACTTATGCAGAAATCGCCGTTCCTGCTGAGACCATCACTTGGGAGCAAGGCAAGAAGTACGTCTACACCTTTATCTTTGGCGAAGGTGCCGGTTATGAGCCGGGAGACAAGCCCAATCCGAATCCCACATTGGTTGGCATCGACTTCGACGTTACGGTGGATGTATTCATCAACGGAACTGACCAAACTATTGACATGGGTACAGAAGACGACGGTGAATAATAACCTTATGATGCCAAATTTTCAGGCATAACACCCAAGCCGGGCGGGGTTGAATGTTCCCTTCCCGGCTACTATAATCCATTAACGCATAAAGACGAAAGAAAAGATGAAACGAATCCATTTACACAGCTGGATAGGCGGCGCGGCTGTCATGCTGATGCTTTCGCTGGCCGCCTCGTGTACGGACGACGAACTGCTCCGCCACGACACCCCGACGGACGGCATCGCCTTCACCCCCTCCATCGTAGCCAAAAGCTGGAGCGCGGGCGATTCCACCCATACCCGAGCCGCCACCCCCGCCTCCCGCCACAGCGTGACGGAACTGCACAACACCCAAGGCGGAAAATCCCTCTACCTGCACACTACGGAAACGGACGGCATCGCCGCACCCGACACGGCACGCATCGCCACACGGGGTGCCTTAGTCACCACGACCACAGCATTCGAGAAACAATACGGCGGCTTCGGCGTATTGGCGTGGGCCTACCAAGGCGAATGGAGCAACACGCAAGAACCCAACTACATAGACAACGCGAAGGCCACTGCCAGCGGCAGCACGTATGGTTTCAATCTGCCCTACTTCTGGCCCGGCGAAACATATAATATGGCATTCTTTGCCTATGCGCCCTACGATGAGGACGGGACTATCTTCCAAGATAAAAGGGGTGAACCGACATTGAAATATACTGTACCTACGGACATTACCAAACAGAAAGACCTGCTGGCCTGTTGGAAAACAGGTATAGAAGGCGACACGTATGCAACCGTAAACCTGAAATTCTCCCACCTCTGCACCGCCGTGAAGTTCAAGGTGGGTGAAGGGCTGGAAAACGCCATCACCTCCATTACCATCAAAAACGTATATGGCAGCGGCACCTATTCCGTAGCTGACGGTAAGTGGACGGTGAACGGAGAGGCGAATGGCACATACACCCTCAATGTAAATCCAGAGAATACACCGGAAGAAACCGAACTGACCACCGGCGAGAACGTCTTTATGATGATTCCGCAGACGCTGCCGGATGGTGCCGAGATAGAGGTGAAGTATAAAGATGAAAACAATCAAGAACAAATACTGACCGCAAACATCAGCGGCAAGGAGTGGCCGAAAGGACATACGGTGGTCTACAAAGTGTCCTACTCTCCGGAAGTCATCGAATATACTTTTGATATGCCGACCGAAGGAATTGAGTTCACCTACGATGGCAAACTCCGTGATGGTTCTTCGGACAAGGGGAAATTTGAGATAACAAGTTATAAGAAGATAACCAAAAACAATGTGGTTACGACCGAAGTTGTCGCATGGACAGCCGAGTTCTCAACGGATGGGGGCAGCACATGGTCTACCAAACCCAATTGGTTATCAACCTTTACAGCAAGTGGCGAAGGCAGTACGGACATGACATCTTATGAGGTAGGCATAGCTGCACAGGTATCTAAAATAGAGACTAATTCACATGATGCCGCATTGCGAGAAGCAACTGCTGTAAGCGGTACCTATAATTTGTCGAACAGTTCTGGAGGAGCAGAGGTGCAAAACACAGCCAACTGCTATATCATCAATGCACCGGGCAAGTATAGCCTGCCTTTGGTATATGGCAATGCCATCAAGGACGGACAAGACAACCAATCGTCTTATACATCTGATTTGCAAGACGGGGAATATGTACTAAAGACGTTTAAGAATTATATGGGAAATGACATTCAAAACCCGTACATCTACAACGACAAAACCATTCAAATAAAAGATGCCGTTTTGCTTTGGCAAGACCGTCAGAACTTAGTACAGAACGTAGCACTGTCGCAAGACCAGAAGAAATTAATATTTGAAGTTTCACAAGCATCCATCTCGCAAGGTAATGCCGTTGTAGCTGTCCGCGACAATAGTCAGAAAATCATCTGGAGCTGGCATATCTGGGTGACGGATTTTGTGCCGGGACAAGAGACGGCTGTCGTAAGCCGTTTCAATCCTTTGGAATCACAAAAAGATCAACAGGTGACCAACTGTCAGAACCGAACATATACTTTCATGGGACTTAACATCGGCTGGTGTTTTGAAGACCTCGTGAAATATGAAGCCCGTGAAGTAAAAGTGCGGTTCAAGCAGGAAGGAAGTGGCAATACCAAGGAAATGACCATCAAGCAATTGGAGCGGATAGAAGCATACGGCTATCAGCCCTATTTCCAATTCGGCCGCAAAGACCCGATGAAGCCGGGTTCCAACAAGGACGGAAAGGACAAAGACTGTTATTATGGACCGGGATATAGCCATACAACAGAACAGGAAAAAGGTTCTATGACACTCGGTTCCTACATACAAAACCCCTGTACATTCTATACGGGCTTAGAAAACTATGTAGGCACAACATTAGCACAAATATTCTGCTACAATCTTTGGAATGCCAATAACAGTTCTTCGGATGCTAATGACGATGCAGTAGTCAAGACCATCTATGACCCGTCGCCCGTTGGCTATTGCGTACCGCCTTCGAATGCGTTTACGGGAGTTACCTCCACCGGTACAGAAGCCAGATGGGACAATGCTCCGTATCCGGCGAATCAAGTCAATTCTCCGTATGAATATTCTTCGGACACCAATGTAGGTTGGGAGATTTATTGCAATAAGATGAATGAAAATACGCATGATGCCACAGGTGGTGTCATTTATTATCCGGCTACGGGAAACCGTAATTACCAGACTGGTGTGCTGAGTCTCGTCAATATGAATGGATATTATTGGACTGTCACTCCCTTCAATAAACTGGATGAGGCACCTGTGGAAGCCCGCTGCCTGGGCTTTGGTTCTACCTATATCAACCCATTGCGTAACTTTAGTCACGCGTATGGTTTTCCTGTTCGTCCGGTGAGGGAATCAAATTAGAGAATAGTAATCAATATGTTTAACCCGTCTTTTTGTCAAGATTCTGTCAAATGCCGCCCTGCCCGCTGACCCTCCGTTTTCCCGCCGGGGACACACGACTTCCTCGTGGGGGACAAACGAGACCTTCGTCGGGGACAAACGGGAGACTCGTCGGGGACAAACGGCAACGCATTATAAATCAATATATTGCAAGAATGTTTTGAAAGGATAGGCAAGAAACACTAAAAAGAATTATTTGTGTGATTTTTTGTAAACGAGTATAGCAGGCTGTCAATGGCTTGCAGTAGCATCTCCCGCCGTGTGAGGCGGGGCGTCTTCCTTCGGGTTAAGGAAGCACCGTTTGTTTGTTTTGTTTATACCCTATCCGTACTGATGGTGCGGATAGGGATTTTCGTGTTCAAAACGCTATTCCTGCTTCTCGATAGTTAATAAAAAAAGCCTTGATTCTATTGTTGAATCAAGGCTTTTGTGTGTATTGGCGGTGCGGACGGGACTCGAACCCGCGACCCCATGCGTGACAGGCATGTATTCTAACCAGGCTGAACTACCGCACCAATATTTTTAGGTCTTATTGCTTTCTCTCTCGATTGCGGGTGCAAAGGTAGGTCTTTTCATTGATTCTGCAATAGCTTTGGAGATGTTTTTTTTAGTGGCTTTTCAAGGTTACCGACTTTATGGCTCATAATTAGGGACTTGCGGGAAGGATAGGAATGTGATATTAACTTTTATTAGCAGTGACGTTTCGCATCGCATTTGCCGTGCTTTGTTTAAGGGAGAATGTATGGGAAGAAAGATATTCTGCTCCTTTCGTAAACTTTTTGCATAAAATGTTTATGAACTTATGATAATTTGTTATTTTTGCAAGCTCAAAAGAAGAATGTTGTAATTGAATTAAGAAAAGCGAAGTTTATATCTAATGGAAACAGCAAAACTATTGCTGCACTGTCCGGACAGGCCGGGAATATTGGCGGAAGTGACAGACTTTATAACGGTGAATAAGGGAAACATTATTTATCTGGACCAGTATGTGGACCACGTGGAGAATATTTTCTTTATGCGGTTGGAGTGGGAATTGGAACGCTTCCTCATACCGAAGGAGAAAATTGAAGATTATTTTGCCACCTTGTATGCGCAGAAGTATGACATGGAGTTCAAACTCTATTTCTCGGACGTGAAGCCACGGATGGCCATATTCGTTTCCAAAATGTCCCATTGCCTGTTCGACTTGCTGGCACGCTATACGGCTGGCGAATGGAATGTGGAAATTCCGCTAATCATCAGCAATCACCCCGATTTGCAGCACGTAGCCGAGCGCTTTGGCATACCTTTCTACTTGTTCCCCGTCACCAGGGAAAACAAGCTGGAACAGGAGTTGGTAGAGATGCGCCTGCTGCAGGAGCACGGCGTGGACTTTATTGTGCTGGCCAGGTATATGCAGGTCATTTCGGAGCAGATGATTGATGCCTATCCCAACCGGATTATTAACATACACCACTCGTTCCTACCGGCCTTTGTGGGGGCGAAGCCTTACCATGCCGCCTTTGAGCGTGGGGTGAAGATTATCGGCGCCACCAGCCACTACGTGACCACAGAGCTCGACGCTGGGCCCATTATAGAGCAGGACGTGGTGCGCATCACGCATAAGGACACGGTGCAGGAGTTGGTGAACAAGGGAAAAGATCTGGAGAAGATAGTGCTGTCGCGCGCCGTGCAGAAGCACATTGAGCACAAAATATTGGCCTATAAAAACAAAACAGTGATATTCAACTAAAAGGGAGTAAGGACATGAAAGTCGCAATAGTGAAATACAATGCAGGGAACGTTTGCTCGGTAGACTATGCTTTGAGGCGTCTGGGAGTGGAGGCCTGCCTGACTGCCGACGCGGAGGAATTGCGCCGGGCAGACAAGGTCATCTTTCCCGGCGTGGGCGAGGCGGGCACCACAATGGCCTATCTGCGTGCCTCGGGGCTCGACGGAGTGATACGCGCCCTGCGCCAGCCGGTGTTGGGCATCTGCTTGGGCATGCAGCTGATGTGCGGCCACTTGGAGGAGGGCGATGTGCAGGGGTTGGGCATTTTCGGCGTGGACGTGAAGCGCTTCTGCCCGCAGCGGCATGAAGACAAGATTCCCCACATGGGGTGGAACACGCTTTCCGGTCTGCGAGGCAGCCTGTTCGATGGGCTGGGAGAGGAGGAGTACGTGTACTTCGTGCACAGCTACTACGTGCCGCTGTGCGAGGGCACGACCGCCGAGGCCCGATACATACATCCCTTCAGCGCGGCTTTGCAGAAGGATAACTTCTATGCCACCCAGTTTCATCCCGAGAAGAGCGGTGGCGTGGGCGAGAAGATATTGCGTAACTTCCTGGCATTGTGACACTACATATATAATATGGTATGGACAAGATAGAATTGGTACCGGCCATCGACCTTATTGATGGCAAGTGCGTGCGCCTGTCGCAAGGCAAGTATACCAGCAAGAAGGTGTATGCTGATGACCCCCTCGAAGTGGCTAAGCAACTGGAGGCTCATGGCATCCGCCGTCTGCATGTGGTGGACCTGGACGGGGCAGCCTCGCACCACGTGGTAAACCATGCCGTGCTGGAGCGCATTGCCGGGTACACGTCGCTCGTCATTGATTTCGGTGGCGGGGTGAAGACGGATGAGGACCTGAAGATTGCTTTCGGCTGTGGAGCCGCCATGGTGACGGGCGGAAGCATCGCCGTCAGCCAGCCGGAAACCTTTGCCCGCTGGCTCGAGCAGTATGGCCCGGAACGTATCATTCTGGGTGCCGATGTGAAGCAGGGCATGATAGCTGTGGATGGCTGGCGCAGCGGCTCGGACAGGTCTCTATTCCCCTTCCTCGATCACTACGTGGAGTGGGGCGTGAGGCGCGTCGTGTGCACCGACATCAGTCGCGACGGCATGCTGCAAGGCCCGGCCATCGACCTCTACAAAGACATATTGCAGCGCCACCCCGGTCTGTGGCTCATGGCCAGCGGCGGTGTCAGCTCGGTGGACGATATCCGTGCCCTACAGGCCGCGGGCGTTCCCTCGGTCATTTTCGGCAAGGCGCTCTACGAGGGGCGCATCACGCTGCGGCAGCTGGAAGAATTCATCTGAAAGTCATTGTAGGGCATCCCCGGATTCGGTAGGAAAATACTTGTATTGATTAGAAAACGTTTTAACACCATAAGCCTATGTTGGCAAAAAGAATCATCCCCTGCCTCGACATCAAGGATGGGCAGACCGTAAAGGGCACCAACTTCGTCAATCTGCGCCACGTGGGCGACCCCGTGGAGCTAGCCCGCCTCTATAGCGACCAAGGTGCAGACGAGCTGGTCTTTTTGGACATCACCGCCAGCCACGAAGGGCGGAAGACATTCACCACGCTGGTGCGGCGCATCGCCGCTAACATCAGCATTCCCTTCACCGTGGGCGGCGGCATAGGCGAGTTGGCCGACGTAGAACGCCTGCTCGAGGCCGGGGCCGACAAGATTTCCGTCAACTCAGCCGCCATCCGTCGCCCTGAGTTGATAGAAGAAATAGCCGGACATTTCGGCTCGCAAGTGTGTGTGCTTGCCGTCGATGCCAAGCACACCGCCGAGGGCTGGCATTGCTACCTCAACGGCGGACGTGTGGACACCGGTAAGGACCTCTACCAATGGACCCGCGAGGCACAGGAACGCGGCGCAGGCGAAGTGCTCTTCACCAGCATGGACCACGACGGTGTGAAGACAGGCTACGCCAACGCGGCCCTGGCCCGGCTGGCCGACGAGTTGTCCATACCCGTCATCGCCTCGGGCGGCGCGGGGCGGATGGAGCACTTTCGCGACGCTTTTCTCCTCGGTAAAGCCGATGCCGCCTTGGCTGCCAGCGTTTTTCACTTCGGGGAAATCAGTATTCCCGAATTAAAATCGTATCTTTGCACCTGCGGAATACCCATGCGCCAAGTATGACGGCTTGTGGAATCTCTGTAAATCATAAAAACAACACGATAGAATGGCATTAAACTTTGACAAAATGGGCGGGCTGGTGCCTGCCATCATTCAAGACGCCGATACGGCCAAGGTGCTCATGCTGGGCTTCATGAATCAAGAGGCCTACGACAAGACGGTGGCCACCGGTCGCGTCACCTTCTACAGCCGCACCCGCCAGTGCTTGTGGACAAAAGGCGAGCAGAGCGGCAACTTCCTCCAGGTAGTATCCATGCGGGAAGACTGCGACCACGACACACTGCTCGTGCAAGTACACCCCGCAGGCCCCGTCTGCCACACGGGTACCGACACCTGCTGGGGCGAACGAAACGAGCAGCCGGTAATGTTTCTCAAGCAGCTTCAAGACTTCATCGACAAGCGTCACCAAGAGATGCCCGAAGGCTCATACACCACCAGTCTGTTCCGTTCCGGCGTCAATAAAATGGCGCAGAAGGTGGGTGAAGAAGCTGTGGAGACCGTCATTGAGGCTTGCAACGGCACCGACGACCGCCTCATTTACGAAGGGGCCGACTTGCTGTACCACCTCATCGTCTTGCTCACCTCCAAGGGATATCGCATCGACGACCTTGCCCGCGAGCTGCAAGAACGCCACTCTGCCACCTGGAAGAAACACTGATGCCTACACCATGCCCTACAGCCATGAGCGATGCGTTAATCCTATATAAGAATGTGGAAATACACCAGCAGGAACTCTGTGTATTGACCGATGTAGACCTCGAGCTGCATGGCGGAGAGTTTGTCTACTTCATCGGCAAGGTAGGTTCCGGCAAGACCAGTCTGCTCAAGACGTTCTACGGCGAGTTGGACGTCATTGCCGGGCAGGCCGGGGTGTTGGGCTACGACATGCGCCGCATCAAGCGCAAGCACATCCCCCGGCTGCGCCGCAGGCTGGGCATCATTTTCCAGGACTTCCAGTTGCTGATAGACCGCACGGTGGCCGACAACCTTGAGTTTGTGCTCCGTGCCACCGGCTGGAAGGGCAAGGGCAAGATAAAAGCCCGCATCGAAGAAGTGTTGCGTCTGGTAGGTATGGAGAACAAAGGCTATAAGTTGCCCCATGAACTCTCGGGCGGAGAGCAGCAGCGCATAGTCATAGCCCGGGCCATGCTCAACTCGCCCGAAATAATATTGGCAGACGAGCCTACCGGCAATCTGGATGCCGAGACAAGCCACGACATCGTGCGCCTGTTGCACGACATCAGCCGCGAGGAAGGCACATTGGTGGTAATGACTACCCACAACCTGCAGCTGCTGCACGAGTTTCCCGGGCGGGTATACCGCTGCCAGGAGCACTTGCTAAAGGAGGTGACCGCCGAGTATGCGGTACCGGCCTGCAGTGGCAACGGACAAATATAAATAATCATTCAACATTAAATATCACAGCGAAAATGAAAGTTTTAAAGTTTGGAGGTACTTCGGTAGGGTCGGCCCAGCGGATGAAGGAAGTGGCCAAATTGATTACCGATGGCGAACGTAAGATTGTGGTGCTCTCGGCTATGTCGGGCACTACAAACATATTGGTTGAAATCTCGGATTACCTGTACAAGAAGAATCCGGAAGGTGCCAACGAAATCATCAATAAGCTGGAGGCCAAATATCGCGGCCATGTCAACGAACTGTATGCCACCGAGGAGTACAGGCAGAAGGGACAGGAACTGATAAAGTCTCATTTCGACTACATTCGTTCCTACACCAAAGACCTGTTCACGTTGTTCGAGGAGAAAATCCTGCTTGCCCAAGGTGAACTTATCTCTACCGGCATGATGAACTACTACCTGCAAGAATGCGGCGTGAAGTCGGTGTTGCTGCCTGCGCTCGACTTTATGCGCACGGACAAGAATGCAGAGCCCGACCCTGTTTACATCAAGGAGAAGCTGCAGGTACAACTGGAATTGCATCCCAATGCCGACATCTACATTACGCAGGGCTTCATCTGCCGCAACGCTTATGGGGAGATTGACAACCTGCAGCGCGGAGGCAGCGACTACACCGCTTCGCTGATTGGGGCTGCCATCAATGCATCCGAAATACAGATATGGACAGACATCGACGGCATGCACAACAACGACCCACGCATCGTGGAGCACACCTCGCCCGTGCGTCATCTGCACTTTGAGGAGGCTGCCGAGTTGGCCTACTTCGGGGCGAAGATACTGCATCCCACTTGTATACAGCCGGCCAAGTATGCCAATATTCCTGTACGCCTGCTCAACACCATGGAGCCGACTGCACCAGGTACCCTGATTTCAAACGATACGGAGAAAGGCAAGATTAAGGCCGTGGCGGCCAAAGACAATATTACGGCCATTAAAATCAAGTCGAGCCGCATGTTGCTGGCTTACGGCTTCCTGCGGAAAGTATTTG
Organism: uncultured Bacteroides sp.; assembly: GCA_949288715.1. Classification (GTDB taxonomy): domain Bacteria; phylum Bacteroidota; class Bacteroidia; order Bacteroidales; family Bacteroidaceae; genus Bacteroides. The sequence goes on from CASELH010000020.1 coordinate 32,424, forward strand.
AAATCTTTGAAAGCTACCAGACCTCTATCGACATGATTTGCACTTCCGAGGTAGGCGTCTCGGTTTCCATCGACAACACGAAGCATCTGAACGAGATTCTGGATGACTTGAAGAAGTATGGCACCGTGACCGTAGACCACGACATGTGCATCATCTGCGTAGTGGGCGACCTGGAGTGGGAGAACGTGGGCTTCGAGGCAAAAGCCTTGGATGCCATGCGCGATATCCCTGTCCGCATGATTTCATTCGGAGGCAGCAACTACAACATCTCCTTCCTGATACGTGAGTGCGACAAGAAAGTGGCTTTGCAGTCGCTGAGCAAGAACCTTTTTGGCGAATAAGTTTATGAAAGGAACATTTCCTGTCGATAAGTTCCAGGGCATGCGTACGCCTTTTTATTACTATGATACCAAGGTGTTGCGCGATACGCTGGACAGCCTGCGTGCTGAAGCGGGCAGGTACGATAACTTCAATGTGCACTATGCCGTCAAGGCCAATGCCAATCCCAAGGTGCTGACCATCATCCGCGAAAGCGGCCTGGGAGCCGACTGCGTGAGCGGGGGAGAGATACGTGCGGCCATTCAGGCCGGGTTTCCTGCCTCGAAAATTGTGTTTGCGGGCGTGGGCAAGGCCGATTGGGAGATTGAGCTGGGACTGGATTGCGGCATCTTTTGCTTCAACGTGGAGTCTGTGCCCGAGCTGGAGGTTATCAACCAGCTGGCGGAAGCCAAGGGCAAGGTGGCCGATGTGGCTTTCCGCATCAATCCCGACGTAGGCGCCCACACCCATGCCAACATCACCACGGGGCTTGCCGAGAATAAGTTTGGCATCAACATGGCCGACATGGATAGGGTGATAGACCTTGCGGGGGAGATGAAGCATGTCAATTTCATAGGCTTGCACTTCCACATCGGGTCGCAGATACTGGATATGGGTGACTTCGTGGCTCTGTGCAATCGGGTCAACGAGTTGCTGGACAAGCTGGAGGCCAGGGGCATCCGCGTGATGCACGTCAACGTGGGCGGAGGCCTGGGCATAGACTACGCGCACCCCAACCGCCAACCGGTGCCGGCTTTCAAGGAGTACTTCGACACCTTCGCCACCCACCTGAAGCTGCGTTCCTACCAGGCCCTGCACTTCGAGCTGGGGCGCTCGGTGGTGGGGCAGTGTGGCTCGCTCATCTCGCGGGTGCTGTACGTGAAGCAGGGCGCCAACAAGCAGTTCGCCATTCTCGATGCAGGCATGACGGACTTGATTCGCCCCGCCCTTTACCAGGCATACCACAAGATGGAGAACATCACCTCGGACGAGCCGGTGGAGACGTATGACGTGGTGGGTCCCATCTGCGAGTCGTCCGACGTGTTTGGCAAGGCGGTGGACTTGAACCGGGTGAAGCGCGGCGACCTCATTGCCATCCGCTCGGCCGGGGCCTATGGCGAAATCATGGCTTCGCGCTACAATTGCCGGGAGCTGCCCCAGGGCTATACCTCCGACGAGGTCATCAGCCAGGCTTCTTTCCGGTAAACAGACATACCATATATTATATAAGGAGCAGGAACGGCCGGTCTTCGGCGCAGTTCCTGCTCTTTTTTGTCCGCTTCCGCCGATAATAAGTCGGTGGCAGTCAGCCCTCTATGTGCCGCTTGCTGGCGTTGAAAGGCTACCGTGCTGGCGTTGGAACGCTGCCGCGGTGGCGATGAAGCGCTACCAAGGCGGTTGTAGTAGCCCAATGTCCTGCTTGCCCTCTGGCGGATGCGTCGGTCCGGAAAGGCAGCCGTAGCCGCGACGGGCGGGCGAATGGTGGAATATAAAAAAATGTTAGCATGTGAACAAGTTATATGGAGAATCACTACTTTTGTAATGATTTCAATTAACTAAACACAAAGGTTATGATGACTGAGAAATTACAACAAGCAATCAATGACCAGATTACGGCTGAGCTGTGGTCTGCAAACCTGTATTTGGCAATGTCTTTCTACATGGAGAAAGAGGGTTATTCGGGCATGGCAAAGTGGCTGAAGAAGCAGTCGACCGAAGAAAACGACCACGCTTGCCAAATGGCTTCCTACATGATAAAGCGCGGCGGTATTGCCCGGGTGGACAAGGTAGACGTGGTGCCCAATGAGTTTGGCACGCCGTTGGAGGTGTTCCAGCAGGTATATGAGCACGAGTGCCGCGTGTCCAAGATGATTGACGACCTGGTAGACGTGGCTTCTGCCGAACGCGACAAGGCTTCGCAAGACTTCCTGTGGGGCTTCGTGCGCGAGCAGGTGGAGGAAGAAGCTACCGCCGCCGGCATTGTAGACATGATAAAGAGAGCCGGCGATACGGGCGCTTACTACGTGGACGCCAAGTTGGGCGAACGCCAGTAACAAGAAACTGAAATGTCACTATACGGCGTGGGTGACATGGGGAGGGGGTGCTTCCGTAAAAGGAGGGCATCCTCTCCTTTCTTTTTTGGGGGATAACCCGTATCTTTGTGCACGGATTCCCGTATATAATATCTGTAGTCTATGGAGAAGTTTGAGTTACATATCCTGGGGTGCGGCTCGGCATTGCCTACCACGCGCCATTTCCCCACCTGCCAGGTGCTGAACGTGCGCGAGAAGCTCTTTATGATAGATTGCGGCGAAGGGGCGCAGCTACAGTTCCGCAAGTCGCGGCTGAAGTTTTCGCGCCTGAACCACGTGTTCATCTCCCACCTGCATGGCGACCATTGCTTCGGGCTGTTGGGGCTGGTGTCCACGTTCAACCTGCTGGGCCGCACGGCCGAACTGCACGTCCATGCTCCGCAAGGGGCAGAGGAGGTCTTTGCGCCGGTTTTGGGCTTCTTCTGTAAGCAGATGTCTTACCGGGTGCTTTTCCATGAGTTCGACACCCGCGAGGCCGCGCAGATTTATGAAGACCGCTCGCTCACCGTCAGCACCATCCCTTTGCGCCATCGCATGCCGTGTTGCGGTTTCCTCTTTGCGGAGAAGCCGGGCGCCAACCACATTGTGCGCGAGATGGTGGACTTTTATCAAGTGCCCGTCCACGAGCTGAACCGGATAAAAAACGGCGCCGACTACGTGACGCCCGACGGTCTTGTCGTCCCCAACAACAGGCTCACCACCCCGGCCGCCCCTCCGCGCAGGTACGCCTATTGCTCGGACACCATCTGCCAGCCCGCCATCGTAGAGCAGGTGAGGGGGGTAGACTTGCTGTTTCATGAAGCCACCTTTGCCGATGCCGATGCGGCACGGGCCGGCGAAACATTCCATACCACCGCCTCGCAGGCGGCCGGCATAGCCCGCGATGCCGGGGTGAAGCGCCTGCTCCTTGGCCACTTCTCGGCGCGCTACGAAGACGAGTCGGTGCTGTTGCAGGAAGCCCGGAGCGTGTTTCCCGACGTTGCCTTGGCCAGCGAGATGCTGTGCGTGCAGGTGTAATGCTTCCCCCTCCGTTAAACCATTCACGATAAAACCAGTCTAAAGGAAAAGCAGGAAGATATTTCTGTAAGAGAGAGGCCGGAAAATGCGTGAATTGCAGTATCTTTGCCTTCTCATAATAAATAATGCGGATAGAAATTTATGAATCCTTCCTATAACGAACGAGAAGTATTGGCGCTTCTGCAAAACGAAAGCACGCAGCGGCAAGGATTTGAGCAGGTCGTCCGCCAGTATAGCGAGCAGCTGTATTGGCACATACGGCGGCTGGTGCTTTCGCATGAAGATGCCAACGACTTGCTTCAGAACACCTTTGTCAAGGCATGGATAAACATCGACTACTTCCGTGCCGAGGCAAAACTTTCCACCTGGCTCTACCGTATCGCCTTGAACGAGTGCCTCACCTTCTTGAACAAGCAGCGCGCCGAGGCCAAGGTGTCGCTGGACGACCCGGAGTCGGCCATGGTGCAACGGCTGGAGAGCGACCCTTACTTTTCGGGCGACCGTCTGCAGCTCACGCTGCAAAAGGCACTGATGGCCTTGCCCGAGAAGCAACGCATGGTCTTCAACCTGAAGTACTATCAGGACATGAAGTACGAGGAGATGTCGGAAATATTCGGCACTTCCGTCGGGGCGCTCAAAGCCTCTTACCACCATGCAGTGAAGAAAATAGAGAAATTTTTGGAGGAACACTATTAAACCTTTCACCCTGTATATAGTCTAACGGTAATAGAAGGAGGACAGCTTATGAAAGAAGAAGATAGAATCAGAAAGACTTTGGGGACGGAAAACCCGTTTCGCGTGCCCGAAGGGTACTTCGAGCAACTGACCTCGGAAGTAATGGAACGGCTGCCTGAAAAGGAGCGTGTGGTTACCCATGAGACTACCATGTGGGAGCGCGTAAGGCCATTGATTTACCTGACGGCCATGTTTATAGGCGCGGCCTTGATTATACGGGTAGCTTCATCCCACTACACGCCCCCTGCCGATGACACCGAGGTAGTGGCCGCTGTGGAAGAAGAGGAAGCGGAAATGGAGTACATAGACATGGCCATGGAGAATGCCATGATGGACGACTACTCCCTGTATGTGTATCTGGCCGATGCCGAGGGAGAACAATAGAAACAATTTAAACCTAATGAAAGAATGAAGAAACTGATTGTTTTGATGCTGGTGTTCCTGAGCTGCGGCTCGGTAATGCTGTTGGCTGCCGGAAGAAGCGGGCAGCGTCTGACCAAAGAAGAATTTCGTGCCAAGCAGCAGGCTTTCATCGCCGAGAAGGCCGGGCTGACCGAAGCTGAGGCAGAAAAATTCTTCCCGCTCTACTTTGAGTTGCAAGATGAGAAGAAGCAACTGAACGACAAGGCATGGAAGCTGATGCGCCAAGGCCGGGAAGATAATGTGTCGGAGGAGCAGTATGAAGAAATCTTAGAAGGTGTTTACGATGCCCGTATCGCTTCCGATGAATTGGAGAAATCTTATTTCGAGAAGTTCAGGAAGATACTTTCCTGCAAACAGATTTACAAGGTGCAGCAGGCGGAAATGCGCTTTCACCGTGAGTGGCTGAAGAACATGCGTGGAAAAGGCAATCCGCACAAGGTACGTACGGGAAAGCCGGAAGCGGGCAAGTAGCAGGTGAAAGAGAGGAAAAAGAATACAGGGGGCAAGGACTTCTTAGAGAATCCTTGCCCGCTGTGTCTTACATATTGGGTCCATCCCCGCTTTTCTCCAGTGCTTTGGCTTCATTCCAAAGTTCGTCCATTTCTTGCAGAGACATGTCTTTCAGGTTTTTGCCCAGCTTAATGCTGTGTGCTTCCACATAGTTGAACCGGCGGATAAACTTCTGGTTGGTGCGCTCCAGGGCGTTGTCCGGATTGATTTTATAGAGGCGGGCAGCGTTGATGAGGCTGAACAGTACATCGCCAAACTCGGCTTCTGCCTTATCCTTATCCATGTCGGCCACTTCGGTTTGGAACTCTTGTATCTCTTCTTTTACTTTGTCCCACACCTGTTCTCGCTCTTCCCAGTCGAAGCCTACGTTGCGTGCCTTGTCTTGTATACGATAAGCTTTGATGAGCGAGGGCAGGGCAGCGGGCACGCCGCTCAGTACAGATTTGTTTCCGCCTTTCTCCTTCAGTTTCAGTTGCTCCCAGTTCTCGGATACTTGGCCGGCCGTTTCCGCCTTTGCATCGCCGAATACGTGCGGATGGCGGTAGATGAGTTTCTCGCAAAGGCGGTCGCACACATCCTTCATGTCGAAGTCGTCCGTCTCGCTGCCTATCTTGGCGTAGAAGGCTACGTGCAGCAGCACGTCGCCCAGCTCCTTGCAGATGTCCTGCTTGTCATTGCGCATCAGGGCATCACACAGTTCGTAAGTCTCTTCGATGGTGTTGGGGCGCAGGCTTTCATTGGTTTGCTTGCGGTCCCACGGGCATTTCTCGCGCAGCTCGTCGAGGATATCGAGGAAGCGCCCGAAAGCTTCCATTTGTTCTTTCCGCGTATGTTGCATAAGTTGTTTTTTTGTTGAATTGCTTGCAAAGCTACGCATTTCTTTTCAATCTTGGCATGCCGGATGGTGTTTTTCCCACTCTTGGCAAGATATGAGCAGGCCTATGACTTCCGAGTAATTCTTCCGTCCGCTCGGAATGTTGTTGCCTTTCAGGTAGAGGTCGTAGAGTATGTTTTGCAGCCGGCCTATGAAAGGGCTGTATTTCTCTGCCCAATATTGCTGGTTGTGCCGTGCCAATGCCATGATGTCGGGGTTTATCTGCCGATACAGGTCGGCGTATACTTCCTCTTCCATCAGGCGGGAGGCATTGGACAATACGTGGGGCAGAATGGACAGGTAGCCGCTGAATCTGACGTCGGGCGCATCGGAGCGTGTGCAGGCCAGGTAGCTGTATAGGTTGGCCTCAGCCTCGCGGGCAATGCCCTGGAAGTGTGCCAATTCGTGGGCAAAGGTGGCCGGATAGTAGGGCGGCAGCACATCGCCGTTCAAGGTAAACTCGCAGAAGAAAGGCCCCATGCTTCCGGTCACTCCTACCATCGAGGCGAGGGGGGTGAACAGCATGGTCTTGGCTTTGGGGCAGCTCAGAAAGAGCGGATGCATGCCCGGCAATCCTTGGGGAAGGCGATAGCTTTGCGCTACTTTGTCGGCTACTTGGTTTGGAGAAGTGTGGACGATGTCTGCATAAGCGCCATTCATCTCGTCGACATACCGGTAGGCAAACGCTTTGAACCCCGCCTCCGAATAGTCGGCCCTGGCGATGCCCGTTCGGCCATAGAAGTCGCTTTGCGCATAGTTCAGTCCCCAAGCCAGGTAGAACCATGCATATATCCAAAGCAAGAATTCCGCTTCATGCAGCAGGATGCCCTTCCACGAACGCCCTTTGCGCAGCTTCAGGTAGAATGGGCATGTCACGAGCCACCCCACGGCCAGCGCGATGAACAAATCGCCCACGGCAAAGGGTATGAGTTGGGATATCCCGCCAAGCAGGCGAGCCACGGTGGGGTAGACGTATTGTGTATATCCGTCTCCCCATCCGGGCACATGCTGCACCAAGGTGATGCCCGCGAGCAGTGTGCCCAATATCCATATGCGTCGAGGTAGCTTTTTAAGCATGGCGGAGCAAAGGTAGGGATTTCCTTCGGATGGGCAAGCAGCAGGCGAGAAAAACAAAAAAAGCGCATAAAGAAAGAATTTGCAACGCCCCTGCATGCGGAGTGTCTTATAATTTAGTAATTTTGCGCCCATTATCATAGTAACTTATATAATATTTGAAGACAATATGGAATTAGCAAGCAAGTACAATCCTGCCGATGTGGAGGAGAAGTGGTACCAGTATTGGCTTGACCACAAACTGTTCAGTTCTAAACCCGATGGCAGTCGCCAGCCATACACCATCGTTATTCCACCACCCAACGTCACCGGCGTGCTCCACATGGGACACATGCTTAATAATACCATCCAAGACATCCTGGTGCGCCGCGCCCGCATGGAGGGCAAAAACGCCTGCTGGGTGCCCGGTACCGACCACGCCTCTATTGCCACCGAGGCTAAGGTGGTGAACAAACTGGCCGCTCAAGGCATCAAGAAATCAGACCTTACGCGTGAGGAATTTCTTGGCCACGTATGGGATTGGACGCGCGAGCATGGCGGCATCATTTTGAAACAGCTGCGCAAGCTGGGCGCTTCGTGCGACTGGGACCGCACCGCCTTCACCATGGACGAGGAGCGCAGCAAGAGTGTCATCAAGGTTTTCGTAGACCTTTATAACAAGGGCCTTATTTACCGTGGCGTGCGCATGGTGAACTGGGATCCTAAGGCCCTGACTGCCCTTAGCGACGAGGAAGTCATCTACAAGGAAGAGCACGGCAAGTTCTACTACCTGAAGTATTATGTGGCCGAGGATGATATGAGCGGCGAGACGGGCGATGAGCGTGAAGTCGTTCACCGCGATGCTAAGGGCCGCCGTTATGCTGTAGTGGCCACCACCCGCCCCGAGACCATCATGGGCGATACGGCCATGTGCATCAATCCGCAAGACCCCAAGACACACTGGCTGAGGGGCAAGAAAGTCATCGTGCCCTTGGTAAACCGTGTTATCCCCGTCATTGAAGATGAATATGTCGATATGGAGTTCGGTACGGGCTGCTTGAAGGTGACCCCCGCCCACGATGTGAACGACTATATGCTGGGCGAGAAGCACAACCTTCCCTCCATCGATATCTTCAACGACAACGGCACGCTCTCCGAAGCCGCCGGCCTCTACGTGGGCATGGATCGCTTCGACGTGCGCCGCCAGATTGAGAAAGACCTCGAAGAGGCCGGCCTGCTGGAGAAGGTTGAGGCTTATACCAACAAAGTAGGCTTCTCCGAGCGTACCAACGTGCCCATTGAGCCGAAGCTCTCCATGCAGTGGTTCCTCAAGATGCAGCACTTTGCCGACATGGCCCTGCCCCCGGTGATGAATGACGAACTGAAGTTCTACCCGCCCAAGTATAAGAATACGTATAAGAACTGGCTGGAAAACATCAAAGACTGGTGCATCAGCCGCCAGCTGTGGTGGGG
>CASELH010000021.1 GCA_949288715.1 uncultured Bacteroides sp.
GCTGGCCTGTTTCTTTCACACAACAAAAGTAAACATTCCCAGCCGTATTTCCTTTCACTGCGCAAATCTAAGGGAGCGTAAGCGAAGAATCTCCTAAAAATATATGTATATGTGAGATCCTTCACTCCGTTCAGGATGACAGCGCAAAGCGGTAGTTGATTCCTATTTCAGCATCCCCGCTTTCTTTTTGCCCGCGCGGGGGGCGAACCGGGGTCAAGACCTCGGCGTCTGGTAGGTCTTGATCTCGGCATCGGGTAGGTCTTGACCTCGGCGTCGGGTAGGTCTTGACCTCAAGTCGGGGTAGGGCTATACCTCCGTTTCGGGCAGACTATGGTCAGTATCATTTGTTCACCAAGGTGAAGGCACTCTGTTCACCAAGGTGAAGGTTTTGTATTCACTTAGGCGAAGATTTTGGGCAGACTATAGTCGGTATCTTTTGTTCACCCTAGTGAAGGCAGGTTGTTCACCCTAGTGAAGGCGGGCTGTTCACCCTAGTGAAGAAACAAAGTTCGCTATAGCGTATGTGAGGTGAACGCTATGGCGTTCATTGATAATGAATTATGGGGAAATGTGGACCTACCCACCTGTCTGGCGCACGTACTCCAGCAGGCTGCGGTAGAAGGGATGTCGGGCCAGCGTTTCGGCCTCGCCCAGGATGACGAGCTTCATGCGGGCGCGCGTCATGGCCACGTTCATGCGGCGAAGGTCGCCCAGAAAGCCTATCTGCCCATCGCCGTTGGCACGGACGAGGGAGATGAAGATGACATCGCGCTCCTGCCCCTGGAAGCCATCCACCGTGTTCACCGTGAGCAGACCGCGGTAGGGCCGAAGGGCGGCCGAGCCCTTGATGCGCCCCCTGAGGTACTGCACCTGTGCCTTGTAGGGGGAGATGATGCCGAAGTCTATCCGCTCCTCCAGGATGCGCTCGCCGCCGATGCGGCGGATGTACCGCTCCAGTTCCTGCATCAGCAAGTCGGCCTCGGCGCGGTTGATGCGGCCGAAGGTTTCGCCCACAAACTCCTCCTTGAAGTCCCTGCCCGAGGTGTCCACCCAGGTGATGGGCGAGTCCCAGTCCAGTATGCCCCGGTGGCGCACCTCAGGGGCCGCCTCGAGCTTTCCCTCGTAGAACCACCGGGAGGAGAAGCGCATGATGGCCTCGTTCATGCGGTATTGCACGGTGAGCAGCGTCACGGCCTGGGGCTTCCTGCGGGCCACGTGCTCCATCAGCGTCCTTTCCAGTCCGCCCCGGGCGGCATCGATGCACTTTATCGTCGGGGGCAGCTGCTGGTGGTCGCCGGCCAGGACGACGCGGTCGGCCCGCCGGATGGCAATCCAGCACGCCGCCTCCAGCGCCTGCGCCGCCTCGTCGATGAACAGCGTGCCGAAGCGTCGGCCGGCCAACAGGCGGTGGTTGCTGCTCACCAGGGTGGAGGCGATGACGTGCGCCCCGTCCAGCAGGTCGGCGTTGATTTGTACTTCCAGGGCTGTGGCGCGGTCGCGCAGGCGGGAGATGCGGCTGCGCAGGCTCTCCCGCTCGGCATAGGTGCCCCGTCGGCCCTGTCCGGAGAGGCGTCGCAGCTCCTTGCGCAGGCCCCACAGCTCGGGGTAGGCGGGGTGTGCCTCGAAGCGCCGCTCGTAGGTGAAGGAGAGCATCTTGTCGTTCACGCGGGTGGGGTTGCCTATGCGCAGCACGCTCAGGCCGCGGTCCACCAGCTTCTCCGCAATCCAGTCCACCGCCGTGTTGCTCTGGGCGCACACCAGCACCTGCGGCTCGCGGTGCAGCGTCTCGTAGATGGCCTCGACCAGGGTGGTAGTCTTGCCCGTGCCGGGCGGGCCGTGCACGATGGCTACGTCGCGGGCGCAGAGCACGCGGTTCACGGCTGCCTCCTGCGCCCCGTTCAGCCAGGGCAGGCGCACGGGGTAGAGCTGGCGGAAGCCCGGAGCGGCTGTCCCCAGCAGCAGGTCGCGCAGCTCGGCCAGGCGGTTGCCCTTGGCACGGAGCACGTCGTCCAGCGCCTCGAACATGGTGCGGTAGCTCGTCTCGTCGAAGTATAGTTGTATGCCCAGCCGCTCTTCGGCCTGCACCTCCAGCACGGCTCCGGCGCCGGGCATGATGACCACCATGCGCGCCTCGTCGGCATAGCTCACGGTGCCTTGCGTCTTCAGGTACTCTATCTTTCCCTCCCAGGTCTGGCGGAAGAAGCACACGGGCCGTCCGTACTCAAAGTTGTGCTCAATGTCCGTGTCCTCCGTGCGGGTAAACTCCATGGCCAGCTGGTTCAGCGAGTTGTAGTAGCTGCGCCCGGCGGTGGCGGGATACCAGCACAGGCCGCGCTTCACCTTACGGGCCACGCCCATGGCCTCCGTCTGGCGGCGGAATTCCTCCTTCTCGTATTCATACTCCATGCGCAGCAGCAGTTGTTGCCGCTGCAAGTGCAGGGTGGGGCTGTTGGTTTCTTGCTCTTTCATGCCGCAAAGGTAGTGAACAGCCGGCATTAAAAGCGCATCTTCCGGGCAGAATAGTTGGCTGTAAGCAAAGTTTGTCTTAATTTTGCGAGCGACAAACAGCAGGCCGCCGCCTGCCGGAAAAACGACTTGCCAATGAAAAAGATAACAATAGCCATCGACGGCTTCTCCTCGTGCGGCAAAAGCACCATGGCCAAAGACCTGGCCCGGGAGATAGGATACATTTATATAGATAGCGGGGCCATGTACCGGGCGGTGACGCTTTATGCTTTGGAGCACGGCATTTTCCATGGAGAAGACATCGACTCTGCACGGCTTAGGGAGGAGATGGGCAACATCGACATCTCCTTCCGCCTGAATCCGGCTACCGGCTGCCCGGACACCTACCTGAACGGCGTGAACGTGGAGAAGCGCATCCGCACGATGGAAGTGTCGGCCCACGTCAGCCCCATTGCCGCCCTCGACTTTGTGCGCCAGGCCTTGGTGGCCAGCCAGCAGGCCATGGGCCGGGACAAGGGCATCGTGATGGACGGGCGCGACATCGGCACCACGGTGTTTCCCGATGCCGAGCTGAAGGTGTTTGTCACCGCCTCGCCGGAGATACGCGCCCAGCGGCGCTACGATGAACTGAAGGCCAAGGGGATGCCTGCCTCACTGGACGAAATACTGGACAACGTGAAGCAGCGCGACTACATAGACCAGCATCGGCAGACCAGCCCCCTGCGGCAGGCACCCGATGCCTTGCTGCTGGACAACAGCCACCTCACCATAGCCCAGCAGCAGGAATGGCTCAAAGAGCAGTACCTTAAAGTCTGCCAAGACCACGAACCAAGCACTCACAGTCCGGCATGATGACTCCCAAGATAGAAATAGACGAAGGCTCGGGCTTCTGCTTCGGGGTGGTGACGGCCATCCGCAAGGCGGAAGAAGAACTGGCCAAGGGCGGAGTGCTGTATTGCCTGGGCGACATTGTGCACAACAGCCGGGAGGTGGAGAGGCTGAAGGCCATGGGGCTGGTCACCATCAACCACGAGGAGTTCAACCGCCTGCGGGGTGCCAAGGTGCTGCTGCGTGCCCATGGCGAGCCGCCCGAGACGTACGAGACGGCCCGGCGCAACGGCATAGACATCATCGATGCCACCTGTCCGGTAGTGCTTCAGCTTCAGAAGCGCATCAAGCAGGAATATGCAAGCGAGGGGGAGGACGGCTGCAAGCAAATCGTAATCTACGGCAAAAACGGCCATGCCGAAGTTTTGGGACTGGTAGGCCAGACGGCCGGCAAGGCCATTGTGGTGGAAAACCTGGAGGAGGTGCGCAAGCTGGACTTCGGGAAGGATATCCGCCTGTATTCGCAGACGACCAAGTCGCTCGACGGCTTTCGCGAAATCGTCGACTACATCCAGGGGCACATCTCTCCGGAGGCAACCTTCGAGTATCACGACACCATTTGCCGCCAGGTGGCCAACCGCATTCCCAACATACGCAAGTTTGCCGCAGCCCACGACCTGATATTCTTTGTCAGCGGCAAGAAAAGCTCCAATGGCAAGATGCTGTTCGATGAATGCCTGCGGGTGAATCCCAACTCCCATCTGGTGGACAGTGCCGATGAAATAGACCATGCTCTGCTGGCCGGAGTCACGTCGGTAGGCATCTGCGGCGCCACTTCTACCCCCAAATGGCTGATGGAAGAAATATCCGAGGCAATCAGGTGCAGAATTTGAAAGCTTTTATTATCTTTGCCCCACCAAATCTATAATCTTAAAAATAAAACATTGTCATGGGAACCATTAAGTGCATCGGTATCTTGACATCCGGAGGAGACGCTCCGGGAATGAATGCGGCCATCCGTGCCGTGACACGCTCCGCCATCTACAACGGCCTGCAAGTAAAAGGCATCTATCGCGGTTATAAAGGTCTGCTGACCGGCGAAATCAAGGAGTTTAAAAGTCAGAACGTCAGCAATATCATCCAATTGGGAGGCACCATACTGAAGACGGCGCGCTGCAAGGAGTTTACCACGCCCGAAGGCCGCCAGATAGCTTATGAGAACATGAAGAAGGAAGGCATCGACGCTTTGGTCATCATCGGCGGCGACGGTTCACTGACGGGAGCACGCATCTTCGCGCAAGAGTTTGACGTGCCTTGCATCGGGTTGCCGGGCACCATCGACAATGACCTTTTCGGCACCGACACCACCATAGGCTACGATACGGCCCTTAATACCATACTGGACGCCGTGGACAAGATACGCGATACGGCTACCTCGCACGAACGGTTGTTCTTTGTAGAGGTCATGGGGCGCGATGCCGGTTTCCTAGCCTTGAACGGCGCCATTGCTGCCGGAGCCGAGGCTGCCATCATTCCCGAAATCAGTACGGAGGTCGACCAGCTGGAAGAGCTTATCAAGAACGGTTTCCGCAAGTCGAAAAACAGTAGTATCGTGCTTGTGGCCGAAAGCCCCATCACAGGCGGTGCCATGCATTATGCCGAGCGTGTGAAAAATGAGTATCCGGGCTACGACGTGCGCGTCACTATCTTGGGTCACTTGCAGCGCGGTGGCAGTCCTACGGCACACGACCGCATCCTGGCCAGCCGCTTGGGCGCTGCTGCCATCGACGCCATTATGGAAGGACAGCGCAACGTGATGATAGGCATTGACCATGATGAGATAGTCTACGTGCCTTTCACCAAAGCCATCAAGAACGACAAGCCCATCAAGAAGGAACTGATTAACGTTTTGCGCGAGCTTTCTATTTAAGAAATAGAGGGCCGGAAATCTTTTTTGGCGTGATTCGTTATTTTTTCCCGGAAAATAGGTTTGTTTTTAAAATAACTCATTACATTTGTAGCATAAATCGCGTGAAGCTTCCCGAATGATTAAAAAAGGTAAAATGAAGGGGCGTTAGCGTGAAAAAAAACAGCAGGGCATGCACATTAGCAAGAAAAGTGCTATATTTGCCCCGAATGGGAAACACTAAAAATTAATTATAAATTATGGAAATCAAAAAATCACCTAAAGCGGACTTGGAAGGCAAAAGGTCTACGTGGCTTTTGATTGGCTATGTGATTACGCTTGCTGTCATGTTCGTAGCGTTCGAATGGTCGGAGCGTGATGTCCAAATTGACATGAGCCAAGGCGTGGCCGACGTTGTGTTTGAAGAGGAAATTATTCCTATTACGGAACAAGAACAACCGGAAGAAGTAACTCCTCCTCCCGTTGAAGCACCTCCTGTACAGATGACGGAGGAGTTCACTATTGTGGACGATGACACGGAAGTGCAGGAAGTAAACATCGCCTCCAGTGAGGAATTGGGCCAGCAGGTCGAAATCAAGTACGTGCCTCAGGAAATCGAGGAAGAAGAGCCTGAAGAACATACTATCTTTGAGGTCGTTGAGGAAGCTCCGGAGTTCCCGGGCGGCATGACGGCGCTGATGCAGTTCTTGAGCAAAAACATCAAATATCCTACCATTGCACAGGAAAACGGCGTTCAAGGTCGTGTTATCTGCCAGTTCGTGGTTAACCGTGACGGCTCTATCGTGGACGTGAAGGTTATCCGTGGTGTAGACGCTTACTTGGATAAGGAAGCTGTCCGCGTGATTCAGTCCATGCCCAAGTGGAAGCCTGGCAAGCAGCGTGGTAAGGCTGTGCGCGTGCGTTACACGTTGCCTGTAATGTTCAGATTGCAGTAATAAGATAGCAGTTATGATATAAGGAAAGAGGTTGCTTGAGGGCAGCCTCTTTTTATTCCTACACCAACAAAATCTAAGAGGAAACATGATGTTTACAGCTTCTCAACTCTCGGAAATGGTGAACCGCCATATCGAGGAATTGAAGTTTACACGCAATCCCGAAGGCTTGTATTCTCCGGTAACCTATGTGCTGTCCATGGGCGGGAAAAGATTGCGCCCGGTATTGATGCTGATGGCTTACAACCTGTATCGCGAACAGGTGGATGACATCTGGGGGCCTGTGACGGGCATAGAGGTTTACCATAATCATACGCTTTTGCATGATGACGTGATGGACCACGCCGACCTGCGCCGAGGGAAACCTACCGTGCACAAGGTATGGAGCGAAAATGCTGCCATCCTGTCGGGCGACGCCATGCTGATTCTGGCCTATCGCTACATGTCGCAGTGTCCTGATTGTTGCCGGAAGGAGGTGCTCGATTTGTTTTCGCTCACAGCCCTGGAGATTTGCGAAGGGCAGCAGCTGGACATGGAGTTTGAACAGCGGAAAGACGTAAGCGAGGCCGAATATGTGGAGATGATACGCTTGAAAACCTCTGTTTTGCTGGCCTCTGCCCTGAAGATTGGCGCTTTGCTGGGTGGCGCTCCGGCGGAAGATGCCGATGCGCTGTATGACTTCGGCATGAACATGGGTGTCGCTTTCCAGTTGCAGGACGATTGGCTGGATGTTTATGGAGACCCCGCTGTTTTTGGAAAGAATATAGGTGGAGACATCCTTTGCAATAAGAAAACGTATTTACTGATAAAGGCGGCTGAGCGTGCCGATGCCGACCAAAGAGCACAGTTGGAGGCGTGGGTGGATGCTGTATCCTTTGACCCAGCAGAGAAAATTGCTGCTGTTACGGCATTGTACGACCAATTGGGTGTAAAGGAGTTATGCCGGCAAAAGATTGAAGAATACACCCGGCGTGCCAAGGACAGTCTTGCCGCGGTCGGTGTGCCGGATGAAAAGAAGCGGGAATTGGAGACTTTGTTGAACGGCCTGATGTATAGGAAGGCGTAGCCCTGTGGAACTGAAATGCCTTACAGAAGATTACCCAATACTGACCAGGCGCGGATACGGGCACTCAAAGCAGTGGTCGTAAAGGGGGATGTGTCGGGCATTTACGATATGGCAGTCTCGCTGAAGACGTGGGGAGAGGTGCGGAACTTCCTGCCAAAGTTTGAAGCCGCCCATGCCTACTACGAAGAGTGTTACGAGCGCCAGGCCAAAGCCGGGCGTAAGCATCAGACTAATGTGAAGGTGGCCCGCTTGTATCTGTCACATTTCATTCAAGTATTGAACCTCGCGGTCGTGCGTTCGGAGATACGTCGGTCGCATAAAGAATTTTATGGACTGGAGTTGCGCGGCAACACTGTCCCCGACCTTGCCTCGGAAGCATCGTTGGCAGAGTGGGGGCAGAAAATCATTAATGGAGAAAACAAGCGCATCTCCCAAGGGGGAATACCTATATATAATCCAGCCATTGCAAAAGTCAGGGTCTACTATGATATATTCATGGAAAGTTATGAGCAACAGAAGAATCTCCAGGCGTTAACA
This sequence comes from uncultured Bacteroides sp., assembly GCA_949288715.1. Lineage (GTDB taxonomy): Bacteria > Bacteroidota > Bacteroidia > Bacteroidales > Bacteroidaceae > Bacteroides. The sequence continues at coordinate 7,757 of CASELH010000021.1, forward strand.
TCCCGTAGCTTGGAGGCCGTAAAGGCAATGCGTGCTGAAGCTGACCGTCTTATCTTGGACATCTGGAACCAAGTGGAGCAAAAGTTTGCCGGCGAGCCTGCATCGGTACGCTTGGAGCGGTGCAGGGAATACGGATTGATATATTATTATCGGACCGGTGAAAAGAATAAAGGGGAGGAGAAGATATGAATTTGATAGATTCGCATTCACACTTGTTTTTGGAGGAGTTTGCCGACGATTTGCCTTTGGTGATGGATAGAGCACGGCAGGCAGGTGTCTCGCATATTTTTATGCCCAATATAGATAATAGTACCATCAAGCCTATGCTGGATGTTTGTGCAACGTATGCAGGCTATTGCTTCCCCATGCTTGGCTTGCATCCCACTTCGGTTAATGCCGGTTATCTGGATGAACTTGAGGCCATGGCGACACATCTGAAACCCGGGCATCCCTTTGTGGCTATCGGCGAGATAGGGATGGACTTGTATTGGGACAAGACTTTCTTGAAGGAACAATTAGTAGCATTCGATGTCCAGCTTCAGTGGGCGTTGCACTATGACTTGCCGGTTGTCATCCATTGCCGGGAGGCGTTCGATCATATATATAAGGTATTGCAAGGTTATAAGGGAACGACACTCCGTGGCATTTTTCACAGTTTCACCGGAACGGCGGAAGATGCGGCGCGGATATTGGAGTTTCCCGACTTCTTGATCGGCATAAACGGAGTGGTTACATTCAAAAAATCATCGTTACCCGAGGCTTTGACTCGTGTACCGCTTGAAAGACTGGTATTGGAAACCGATTCGCCTTACTTGGCTCCGGTGCCGAAGCGGGGTACGCGGAATGAAAGTTCTTATCTGCCCTACACCTTGCAGAAGGTGGCGGACATTTATGGACAATCGCCCGAAATGGTGGTCCAAATTACGGGGAAAAATGCCCTAAAAATGTTCGGAAGGCTCGAATAAGGTCGGAATAGGTTTTAAAGTTTATTAATTTTGGGATTTTCTTTGAGATTAAGCGGAATGAATGTGATGAGTAAACGAAAAAAAGAATACATTTGTAGCTGAAAACATTTGGGGTTGCAATTTTATTTGTAAATTGCGCCCGAAATACAAAAAGGAAGTGAGGGGAGAGATGCTCGAGTGGTTGAAGAGGCACGCCTGGAAAGCGTGTATACCCCTAAAGGGTATCGGGGGTTCGAATCCCCCTCTCTCCGCAAAGTAAGAAAGAGAATAAACAACAAATAAGTATAACAAACAATTTAATTAATTAATCTTAAAAATTAGACACACAATGAAAAAGTTATTTGCAATTGTTGCTGTGATGGGAGCTTTAACATTTGGCTCAACTCAACTCGCTCAGGCTCAAGACGCCCCTGCAGATCAAGCGGCTCCCGCAGCCGTAGAACAGGCTGACGCTGCTGCTCCTGTAGTAGCTGAAGAAGGTGGTGGTATCCACAAGGAATTGAAGGTTAAGTACATTGAAGGTTCTGCATTCTTCATGAGCTTTATCTCTATCGCTTTGGTTATCGGTCTTGCATTCTGCATCGAACGTATCATTTACCTGAGCTTGGCTGAAATCAACACGAAGAAATTCGTTGCTTCCATTGAAGCTGCCATGGAAAAGGGTGATGTAGAAGCAGCCAAGGACATCGCTCGTAACACAAGAGGTCCTATCGCTTCTATCTACTACCAAGGTCTGATGAGACTTGACCAAGGCGTTGACGTAGTTGAAAAGTCTGTAGTATCTTATGGTGGCGTACAAGCCGGTTACCTGGAAAAAGGTTGCTCTTGGATTACGCTGTTCATTGCCATGTCTCCGTCTTTGGGATTCTTGGGTACTGTGATCGGTATGGTGCAGGCATTCGATAAGATCCAGCAGGTAGGTGATATCTCTCCGACGGTTGTTGCAGGTGGTATGAAAGTGGCCTTGATTACGACTATCTTCGGTCTGATCGCTGCCTTGATTCTGCAGGTATTCTATAACTACATCTTGTCTAAGATTGAAGCTCTGACCAGTGATATGGAAGATTCTTCTGTAACATTGCTGGATATGGTTGTTAAGTATGAACTGAAGTACAAAAAATAATAATCTTATTGCAAGATGAAAAAATTTAAAATACAAAGGGTCTCAGGATTAGCATTGACTGTAATGCTTCTCATTACATTGGTCATCCTGGGCTTGTTCTTCTTCGGTGGAGAAGCCCCAATGGACCAACGTGTGGTGTCTGACCCGGCACTGTCGCAGCCGCTTTACACGGACGCTATCCTGTATTGGAATTATATTTTGTTTGCGTTGGGAGTTGTTGCCATTGTTATCGGCGTTGTTTATCAATTCGGTTCAATGTTCGCTGATTCTCCTAAAACAGCTCTTAAATCTTTGGTAGGTATCATTGCTCTTGTATTAGTCCTTGTCATTACTTGGGCTGCTGGTAGCACGGAAACATTGGTTATCCCCGGATACGAAGGAACTGAAAATGTTCCCTTCTGGTTGAAGTTAACTGATATGTTCTTGTATACCATTTATATTGAAGTAGGTGCAATGGCCGTGTTAATGTTAGGATTTGGTATCATGAAGAAGATAAAATAATTAAGAGGAATTTAATATGGCTAGAAAGAAAAGAGATGTTCCCGAGATCAACTCTAGTTCTACGGCGGATATGGCTTTCATCTTGTTGTTGTTCTTCTTGCTTACAACTTCTATGGATACCGACCGTGGCTTGGCAAGACAATTGCCGCCGCCTCCCCAACAAGAACAACAGAACCAAGACAACGATACGAAGCTGAAAGAGCGTAACGTCTTGCAGGTGTTCTTGAACTTGAACGACCAGTTGATGTGCGGTGGCGAATACGTTACTGTAGATCAGGTTCGTGATAAGGCAAAGGAATTTATTTCCAACCGTGCTAACGATGAGAAGATGCCCGAGAAGGTCACCATGAATGTGCCTTATTTCGGAACGGTTCAAGTGACCAAGAATCATGTTATCTCCTTGCGTTGCGACCGTGGTTCTTCTTATAAGGAGTACATTGCCGTACAAAACGAACTGGTAGCTGCTTACAACGAACTGCGTGATGAGCTGGCTCAAGAAAAGTGGCAAAAAAACTATGCCGAATTGAGTGAAGACCAACAAAGCGCTATTCGTGAAATTTATCCTCAGAGAATTTCTGAGGCCGAACCTAAAAAATATGGAGAAAAGAAGTAATGGGAAAATTTAATAAAACAGGTAAGCGTGGCATGCCGGCGCTGAACACTTCTTCTCTGCCTGACCTTATCTTTACGTTGTTGTTCTTCTTCATGATTGTAACAACTATGCGCGAAGTTACATTGAAGGTTGAGTTTAGGGCTCCGGAGGCTACAGAATTGGAAAAGCTTGAAAAGAAGTCGTTGGTTACCTTCATCTATGTAGGTCGTCCTACAGCTGAGTTCCGTGCGAAGCTGGGTGATGAAAGCCGTATCCAATTGAACGACAGCTTTGCTGAAGTATCTGAAATTCAAAACTACATTATTGGTGAACGTGCCAGTATGAAAGAGGAAGATCAGCCGTTGATGCAAGTTTCTTTGAAAGTAGACCGTGATACCCGGATGGGTATCGTGACCGATATCAAAGAGGCACTTCGTCAAGCTTACGCATTGAAGATTAATTACTCTGCTGTTGAACGTCAGTAAGAGTTGATTAATAACTGAAATAGGAGAGGGCATACCGAAAAGGTATGCCCTCTTTTGTTGGTTTATCACTCTGAGGAGTTTTCTTTTTCCGAGCTTGCGTTGGCGGATGTAGCCTGTCGACAGTTATGCTTAGTAAAAGCGTTTTTACTGCTCTTGCACGCACAGCGCTTTCTTCCTTTAAAGTCGTACTAAAGTCGAACCAAAGTCGTACCATGTTCGTTCTATTTCCGTCGCTATAGGAGCGAACAAAGAGCGAACATGGTACGACTTTGAGTTGTGCTTTTATAAGCTATTCTTACTTATTCTTCCCCTTATTGTTGATGTTTTCCTATTGCGCATTGTAGACTTCGCGGTATATGCGTTGCCGGATGGCCTCAAAGTCTTTGTTGCAATCCAGGTTGCCATATGCCATGAGCTGCATGGGCAGGTAGGAGTCGCCCGGCTTGTAGGGCGGTTGCAGGTAAGGGCGTTGCCAAAGGGTAAAGCCTTGGCGTTGGTAGAAGCCTATGCGGCGTTTGGCCATCTCTTCTTCAGGCATTTCCACCTCCAGCACAATGGGGCGTTGCAGCAGTTGGCACAGGCATTCCAGTGTCTTCTTTCCATAACCACCGTTGCGGCGCGCAGGGTCGATGGCAAAGTGCTCGGCATAGTGGAAGCTGCCGAAGTCCCAATAGGTGATGAAGCCTACCGCAACGTCGTCGTCGAATATGATGTTGTTATAGAAGTGCTTTTTGCCGTCGGTGTATTCGCGTAGTTGGGTAAGCGGGCGATACTCCTCGGCGGGGAAGGAGGCAACCATCAGCTGCTCCATGTAGGAGTATAAGGCTGTGTCTGCGGTAGTGATGCGTTGTAATCTAAGCATGTTTATGTATTATTTGGTGTAAAAATCGATGAGCCGCCGAATGGCACGTTGGCACACGGGGCAGAACTCGGGGTATTCGTTGGTGCGCATGCGGCAGTCGTAGGAGCCGCGGTAGATGCCTTTGGCCGAGTAGGCTGCGCCTTCGTACACGCCCACCGGATATTGTCCGCATTCTTGCACGGATGTGGGGATAGGCAGGCCTTGTGGCAGCATGTCTTGCCATTTGGAGGCGAAGTCTACCCGCGTGCTTACGTTTTGTTCCCAAGGCTCAATGTCCAGCGGATAGGTATCGGTCATCACGTCATCATCGTAGAAGTACTCATCGGCGAGGCCTGCAAAGCTGTGGCCGAACTCATGGACTACTACCGGACGGAAATCGGGATGGTGGGCGGTGGTCAGCGTGTAGGAATTGTAGATGCCCCCTCCGCCATATTCTTCGGTGTTGGCCAGGATGATGATGTGCTCGTAGGGTATGCCCGCCAAGGCGTCGTGTACCGACTTGAGGCGGGATGTCGTGAGGTAGCGGTCGGAATAGAAGGTGCTGAAGTGCGAGCTGAAGGCCGTGTGCTTCCACTCGCCCAGCCGGGGCACGCTGACGCCGCTGTCGTCGGAGGGGCTGGCCACTGCCACGATGTTGAACCGTTTCTTCATGCTGCCAAACGGCTCGTGTGCAAAGAGGCTCTCGCAAGCCGTGGCGGCGTCTTGGTAGAAGGTCTCCATTTCGTCGGCGGTGTAGCCTTCGGCCAGGATGGCTACGTCGATGCAGCGTGCAGGGTCGCCGCTTTTTTGCAGGTATTTGTGGGGAGTGACGTGGCTGGTGCCTTTGGCGTGAATCAGTATGTCGGCCGGGTCAACGCGGTGGGTCAGCCTGGCCTGGATGTTGCGGCGAGGGTCGAGTAGGGTGATTTCCACGTCTACAGGCTGCTTGGGGTAGGGCAGCAGGAAGGTGTTCTCAAAGCCTTTGGTGGCTGTCTTGGCCTCGTCGGTAGAGAGCCACTCTTGGAAGAGGGATGAAAACGAAGTCTTGTAGATGACAGTTCCGCTGGCGGCATCGCGCATCACTATCTGCCCGTTGCCTTGCAGGGGGAGTTCGGCCAGGTGGTGCTTGCGCCCTGTCCAGGTGGGCAACGACGACAGTTCGTCCACGCATACCGATTGCTCCGAGGTGTTTCCGGTGAACAGGTAGTCTACGCGCAGGGTCTTGTCCGTGAAGTAGTCGTTGAACTCCTGTGCCCGTAGCGGCATCAGCATGAGGAAGCAGATAAGGGAAGATACAATCGTTTTCATTTTCATTGAGTTTTAAAGGTTTGATGTATTGTGTGCGCAAAGATAGTCCTTTTTCATTGTCTGCCATAGAGTTTTCTTTCTTTAAGCTATTTTATTGTGCGAGATTGGTGGGGTTTATGGTTGAAAAGTGATAACTTTGCATGAAAATACAAGAATATAAAGGTAATTATCACTTTAATAGAGAGAAAACATGGGACATCATCAATTAGACGGCTTGGACGAGCAGATACTGAAGCTGATAGCCAGCGATGCGCGCATCCCCTTCCTCGAGGTGGCGCGGGCATGCAATGTGTCGGGGGCAGCCATACACCAGCGCATACAGAAGTTGACCAACCTGGGCGTGCTGAAAGGCTCGGAGTTTATCATCGACCCGGAGAAGATAGGGTATGAGACGTGTGCCTACATCGGCATTTACCTGAAAGACCCGGAGTCGTTCGACAATGTGCTCCGTGCGCTCGAGGCCATCCCCGAGGTGGTGGAGTGCCACTTCACCACGGGCAAGTACGACATGTTCATCAAGCTCTACGCGCGAAACAACCATCACCTGCTCAGCATCATACACGACAAGCTGCAACCCCTCGGGCTGGCACGGACGGAGACGCTCATCTCCTTCCACGAGGCCATCAAGCGGCAGATGCCCATCCCCGGCGAGGAAGCGGAGAGAGGGGAAGAGCAGGCATAGCAGCGGGCGGGCCTACCGCCGCACGTAGTCTACAAAGGCATAAGGGCAGGGATGCTTCTCATCGGCAGGATGGGGCTCCCTGCTTTTTTCTTGCCATACGGCGGCATCCACAGGGGGGAAGAAGGCATCGGCCTGCGGGGCTTCGGCGTCAATCTCCGTTAGGCAGAGGCAGTCGGCCAGGGGCAGGGCCTGGCGGTAGAGGCTGGCTCCGCCGATGATGTACACCTGCTCGTCGGCCCGGCACGCAGCCAGGGCTTCGTCCAGCGAATGATACACCTCTGCACCGGGCAACGCGAGGTCGGGCGAGGTGGAGAGCACGATGTTTCGGCGGTTGGGCAAGGCGCCCTTGGGCAGCGACTCGAAGGTGCGGCGACCCATCACGATGGTGTGTCCCGTGGTGAGGGCCTTGAAGCGGCGCAAGTCGTTGGGCAGCCAGTAGAGCAACTTGTTTTGGTAGCCGATGGCACGGCGGCGGTCGATGGCGGCGATGAGAGCTATCATTTTAATGAAGAATTAAGCATTGAGGATGAAGAATGTCCGTTTGGCAGAAGGAGAGAGAAGGGAAGAAATTCTTCATTCCTCCGCGAAGCGGATATTCTTCATTTAAACAGACACTTTCCCTGCAATGTGCGGCCAAGGGTCGTACCCCTCCAGCGTGAAGTCCTCGTACCGGAAGCCGAAGATGTCCTTCACCTCGGGGTTGAGGCGCATGGTGGGCAGGGGCCGGGGAGTGCGGCTGAGCTGCAGGCGCACCTGGTCGAGGTGGTTCAGGTAGATGTGCGCGTCGCCCAGGGTGTGGATGAAGTCGCCCGCACGCAGGCCGGTGACCTGCGCCATCATCTGCAGCAGCAGGGCATACGAGGCGATGTTGAACGGCACGCCCAGGAAGGTGTCCGCGCTCCTTTGGTACATCTGCAGGCTGAGCCGCCCCTGGGCTACGTAGAACTGGAAGAACATGTGGCAGGGCGGCAGGTTCATCTGGTCCAGGTCGCCCACGTTCCAGGCGTTGACAATGATGCGGCGCGAGTCGGGATTGTGCTTGATGTCGTCTACCGCGCGGGCTATTTGGTCGATGTGTCCACCCCGGTAGTCGGGCCACGAGCGCCACTGGTAGCCGTAGATGTGGCCCAGGTCGCCGTTGGCATCCGCCCATTCGTTCCAGATGCGCACGCCGTGCTCCTGCAGGTAGTGCACGTTGGTGTCGCCGCGCAGAAACCACAGCAGCTCGTGGATGATGGATTTGAGGTGAAGTTTTTTCGTCGTGAGGCAGGGGAATCCTTCCTCCAGGTTGAAGCGCATCTGGTGGCCGAAGACGCTCAGCGTCCCTGTGCCCGTGCGGTCGTCTTTGCGGACGCCTTCATCCAGGATTCGTTGCAGTAGGTCGAGGTATTGTTTCATTGCATGACTTATTTACAGATTAATGTCCTTCCGTTCGTGGAAGGTTGCCAAAGGTAGGCATTTATCTTTGTACGGACAAAAGAATGGAGGAAATTAGTGGGGAGCGATTAGCGTTTAGTGTTTAGTGATTAGTGTTTAATGCATCACTAATCCCTAAACACTACCCCGCTAATCGCTAACTAAAGCACCGGCCCCAGCAGGTGGGCAAACCAGCCTACGAACTTCTTCCAGCCGGAGCGGCGGCTCCACACCTCGGGGGTGAGGAGGGTGCTCTCGCGGCGGTCGCGGGCAAACATCTCGGTGAGCTCGGCCGTGGTGGCGGGGTGGAGGATGAAAGCGTTCGTCTCGTAGTCGTGGCGCAGGCTGCGGGCGTCGAGGTTGGTGGAGCCCACGGTGCAGAACGTGCTGTCCACCATCATCACCTTGCTGTGATGGAAGCCGCCGTTGTACAGGTAGATGTGCGCGCCGCGCTTCATCAGCCGGTGCACGTAGTAGAGGGCGGCCTCGGGGGTGAAGGGCACGTCGCTGACGGAGGGTATCATGATTTCCACCCGCTTGCCCGCCTTCAGGGCCCGCTTCAGGGCGCGGCGCACGGAGCGGGTGGGCACGAAGTAGGGGTTCACTATCTGCACGGTGCGCTGCGCGGCGTCGATGGCGGCGATGTAGGCCTGGCGCATGGCGCGGGGCGTGCGGTGGGGGGCGCGGTCTACGATGGCCACGGGGCGGGCCACGCTGTCGGGCCACTCGGTCAGGTCGTCGGGGAAGTACTGCGGACCGCCTACGTGCTGGCCCGTCTCCTTGTTCCACATGGTGAGGAAGATGCCCTGCAGGTAGCGCACGGCATCGCCCTCGATGCGCACGTGCATGTCCCTCCACGCCCCGACTTTGGGCAGGCCGTGTATGTAGTAGTCGGCAATGTTCATGCCCCCGGTGTAGCCCACGCGGCCGTCTATCACCACAATCTTGCGGTGGTCGCGGTGGGCAATGTGGTTGAAGTAGGGGAAGCGCAAGGGGTCGAACTTCACTATCTCGATGCCCTGGGCGCGAATGCTGTCCAGGTGGCGGCGGCGCAGGGGGCGGTTGTTCGAGCTGTTGCCGAAGGCGTCGAACAGGGCGCGCACCTCCACGCCCTCCCTGGCTTTCTGCGCCAGCAGGCGGAACAGGGCGGAGGCAATGCTGTCGTTGCGGAAGTTGAAGTACTCCAGGTGCACGTGGTGGCGTGCCCCCTGGATGGCCTGGAACAGGTCGGCAAACTTCTCGTGCCCGCTCATGAGCAGGCGGACGTGGTTGTTCCGAGTCACCGGTATGCCCTCGCCGGCCAGGTAGAGGCGCATCAGCGAGTCGCTCGCGGCGGTTTGCGAGGCGGCGGGCAGCATGGGCAGCAGCAGAAGCAGGAATATCAGCAGGCGGCGCATGGGGCAGGGGGATTATTGCTTGTGGGCATCGCCGGGCAGGCCGTAGAAGCCGGTGTACCAGTCGTAGAATCGCTTCAGCCCCTCGGCTATGGACACCGTGGGGCGGTAGCCGAAGTCGCTTTGCAGGCGGGTGGTGTCGGCATAGGTGCAATACACGTCGCCCGGCTGCATGCCCTCCATCTGCATCACGGCCTTGCGGCCGGCCACTTGCTCCAGGGTGTGGATGAAGTCCATCAGCTGCACGGGCTCGGAGTGGCCTATATTATATATGGTGTGGGGCACGTCGCCCGTAGCCGGGTGGCCGAGGATGAGCAGGGTGCCCTGCACGATGTCGTCGATGTAGGTGAAGTCCCTCTGCAGGTCCCCGCTATTGAACACGCGGATGGGCTGCCCCTCCATCACGGCTTTGAGGAACTTGAAGGGGGCCATGTCCGGCCGCCCCCACGGGCCGTAGACGGTGAAAAACCTCACGCCCGTGGCCGGCACCCGGTAGAGCTTGGCGTAGGCATAGGCCATCAGCTCGTTGCTCTTCTTGGTGGCGGCATAGAGGCTGACGGGGCTGTCTGTGCGGTCGTCCTCGCGGTAGGGCACGTGGTCCATCATGCCGTACACGCTGCTCGAGCTGGCATATACCAGGTGCTTCACGGGGTAGTGGCGGCAGCACTCCAGCACGTTGAGGAAGCCCAGCAGGTTCGCCTCGGCGTAGGCATAGGGGTTGTCGATGCTGTAGCGCACGCCGGCCTGTCCGCCCAGATTCACCACGTGGTCAAACCGTTCGGCGGCAAAGAGGCGCTCCATCCCCGCGCGGTCGGCCAGGTCGAGCTTCGTGAAACGGTAGGCGGGATAGCGTCGGCTTGCGGCCAGGCCCGCATCCACAATGTCCGCCCGGCCGATGCCCAGTTCCGCCAGTCGGGCATACTTCAGTCCCGTGTCGTAGTAGTCGTTGATGTTGTCCATCCCCACCACTTCATGTCCTTGCTCCAGCAGTCGGCGCGTCAGGCTGAAGCCGATGAATCCGGCGCCGCCGGTTACGAGTATCTTCATATGTAGATGTCTTATTGTCAGGTTCTTATATTACATTTTCTTTTGCTTTCCGCCGACCCTTGAGGGTCTCTGCCGTCAACCCTTAAGGGTTAGCGCTGCCGACCCTTGAGGGTCAGCGTTGTCGACCCTTAGGGGTCAGTGTCACCGAGGTCAAGAGGTCGACGCCTCCGAGGTCAAGAGGTCGATGCCATCGAGGTCAAGAGGTCGATGCCATCGAGGTCAAGAGGTCGATGCCATCGAGGTCAAGAGGTCGATGCCATCGAGGTCTTCGTCAAGGCGCATCCGAAGCCTTCTTGGCGCGGTGCCCGATGATGAGGTTTCGTATATAGGCCACCAGCCCGAACGACTGGCCCACGATGAGCACAATGTCCTGCCGGATGCATCCGTAGCTCACGATGGTGAGCGACCCCACGAGGCTGATAATCCAGAACCCGGCGGGGAACTGCGACTCGTGCATGCGGTGCGAGTACAGCCACTGGTACACGAAGCGCAGGGTGAAGATGACCTGCCCGGCCGAGCCGTAGACGATGAGCCACACGGGTATGTCTTCGTTGCGGAACAGCGAGGCCACCACGGCATCCATGTCCCTGGCCACGCCGATGACGGCCGCCACGGGCAGCAGCAGCAAGGCATAGCGCGCCACGGCGGGCACCCGCTTCCACAGGCCCTTGGCGTTGAGGTTCCACAGGTAGATGTAGTAGGAGATGAACTGGCCCAGGATGATGGAGAAGTCGTCCCGCAACCAGCCGTACAGGCACAGCAGGCACGACCCCGCCAGGCTCAGCACCCAGAAGATGGAGGGCGACAGCACGCGGCGCGCCCGCTCGGACAGAATCCACTGCACCAGGATGCGGGCCGAGAAGAATGCCTGTGCCAGGAAGCCGATGGACAGTATGAGCAGGTGCGACATCAGGCTTGGTCTGTCAGGTTATTGTCCGCAATGCGGTAGTTGATGTAGCGCTTCTTCATCCAGCGGTAGGCAAAGCAGTCCATGAAGGGCGAGACGAGGCGGTTCCACAGGTGGTACTTCGACTGGCCGGCCACGCGGGGGAAGTGGCGCACGGGCACCTGCTTGATGCGTCCCTCCTGCAGCAGTATCAGTGCGGGCAGGAAGCGATGCATGCCGGTGAAGAAGGGGATGCGGCGGGCATAGTCGGTGTGCATCACCTTCAGCGGGCAGCCGGTGTCCTGCACGCCGTCGTGGGTCATCATGCGGCGGAAGCCGTTGGCTATCTTCGATTGCAGCTTCTTGAAGCCGCTGTCCTTGCGGTTGGCGCGGATGCCCATCACCAGTTCATGGTCGGCAATGTCCTTCAGCAGCAGGTTGAAGTCCTCGGGGGTGGTTTGCAGGTCGGCGTCCATGTAGCCCACGTAGGCCGACTCCGTCACGTCTATGCCGGCCTTCATGGCGGCGCTCAGTCCGCTGTTCCGTTGCAGGGAGATGTAGAAGAAGTCCGGATGCCGTTGGCACAGTTCCTGGATGCGTGCCAGGCTGTGGTCGCGTGAGCCGTCGTCCACAAACAGCACGCAGGCCTTGCACGCCGCATGGGGCAGGTAGTCGCCCAGCGCCTTCTCCAAGGCGTCCATATTGTCTTCTTCGTTGAAGACGGGCACAATGATGGTGAGTTGGTAATTGCTCGTTTTATTCATTACACGATATAAATAGAATATGTATGTCCTTAACTTCGCGCTTTTGCGGTGCAAAGTTAATACATTATTTGTCTCTGCCGGGCCGGAAACGTTAAGAAATGCAGGGCAAGCCGCTCATTTAGAGAATCACGATGGCGTACTTCCCTACCAAGTGTGCCTCTTTGCCCGGAAACTGGTCCAATCGGCTTTGGGGCAGCATGAGGATGCCGGGCTGCAAGGCGTCGGAGTGCAGTTCTTCCTCCGTCAGCTTGCGCACGTCATGGTGCAGGTACACGTCCATGCCTTCGGGGCGGGATACCTTCCAGGTGTAGTAGGTGTCGAGCCCCTGCTCCTTGGCTATCTTCCTGGCCTCCTTGCACAGCTTGCGGTAGCCTATCTCGCTGTTTACCTGCGGCAAGGCCCAGCCGCCCACAAACACTGCGCAGAACAGGCCCACGGCCACCATCTGTATGGCGCGGCACGTCTGCTTCCGGCGGTACAGCAGGTAGCAGGCGCGGATGACGGCCAGGGTGAGGATACCCGCAGCCACGTAGGCCAATATCCGGCCGGACAGGCGGAGGTCGCCGGGCAAGGGGAGGAAGGGCAGGGCAAACACGGCCAGACCCAGCACCGCCGCAGGCACGGCTATGCTTGCCGCCAGCCAGCGGTTCCAGCGCACGCGGGGCAGGCAGGTGGCCACGAAGTAGATGAGGAACGGGTAGGCGGGAATGAGGTACACCTGCAGCTTGGAGCTGATGCACGACAGCACCACGAACGTGGCCACGAACACCGAGAAGAACAGCTTCTGCAAGTCGGTGCGCACAAACTGGTGCCACCTGCACACGGCAGCCACACCCACGCCCACCAGCAGCAGCGACCACGGCGCCAGCGAGTACCAGATGGCTATGAAGTAGTAGTAGAACGGCTCTTCGTGGTGGAAGGAGTTGACCGCGCGGTCTATCGTCTGGTGGAACAGCAGGTTGTCCAGATACTCGTATCCGCCTTCCAGGTAGACGGCGCCAAACCACAGCGCGCACCCGGCCAGCAGCACGCCCCACGTCTTCCAGCCCCAGTAGGCGAAGAAGGTGCGGATGCGCCGCGTCACCAGCAGGTAGGTCAGAATGCCGGCCAATGGTACCAGTATGCCTACCGGCCCCTTGGTGAACAGGGCCAGGAAGAGGTAGACGGGAAACAGCCACGCATTCTTCTGCCGGTCGCCCTCGCCTTTCTCCATCTTATAGAAGGTGTGTATGGCCAGCACGATGAACATGCACATCAGCATGTCCATGCGCAGCACCACCGCCATGCCCAGAAACAGTCCGCTGGTGAGGAGCAGCAGCTGGGAGGCGGTGCGCCATTCTTCAGTTCTTATCTCGCGCCTTGTCCAGCGGTTCATCACGTCGGCAATGACGAAGGCGGGAATCAACGAGAACAGGGAGAGGAACCACATGACGTGGCGGCCGAACAGCCACTTGCCCAGCATCACAATCCACAGGTACAAGGGTGGCTTGTCGGCATAGGGCATGCCTTGGTTGGTGAAGGTGAAGAAATTGCCGTTGGCCAGTGCTTCATCGGCAATGCTGAGGTAGCGCAGTTCGTTGCTCGGGGTGAAGTCCCGCAGGATGATGACCGGCAATACCGCCGCCAATACAAAGAGAAATAGTCCGTATTCCCGTTTCATTGCAAATAGTATGTGTATAGAGTAGTATGGTGGTGTGCGTGTTAAGCCAGCGAGGCAATCTTCCGGTAGCCCAAAAACAGCAGTACCCCCCCGGCAATGAGCAGTGAGCGCAGGTCAACGTCGGCCGTGGCGCCTTGCTCTACAAGGCCGATAAAGGTTTCCTGCAGCGTGGCCCACACCACCTGCACGCCGCCCACGGCCACAAACAATGCCGCTGCCAGCAGTATGCAAAGGGTGTTCCATACCCGTGCCAGGCGGTTGTGCCGTTGGGGCAGCCGGCGCATCACGCGGCGTGTAAACCCGTTGTCGGCCACTTCGTGCCGGCGGGCTGCGAAGAAGTCTTCCAGCAGTTTGTCTTTATAGTCGTTGTTATCTGTCATAACCGTTTCGTTTTAAGTAGTCTGCCATTTTGTCTTTAGCACGCGAGAGGTGGCTTTTCACCGTTCCCACGGGGCATCCTGTGATGCCTGCTATCTTTTCTATGCTTTGGTCTTCCATGTAGAACAGCGTGATGCACGTGCGCTCCATCTCTTTCAGGGTGGCCAGGGCGCGGTAGATGTCCATTCGCTGCCCCACGTCTTCCTGCCGCACGCTGTAGCGGGCGTCGGTCTGGTACGTGTCTACGTCGTCCGTCTCTTTATGGCTGCGAAGATAATCATAAAATACGTTATATGCAATACGATAGAGCCAAGTTGAGAAGCTGGACAGGTTTTTAAAGCTGCCCAGCGAGGTGTAGGCTTTCAGGAAGGTGTCCTGTGCCAGGTCGTCGCTCAGCTCCTGGTCGCCGCACGTCTGGTGCAGGAAGTACCGCCGTATGGGCGACTGGTACTTCCTGACCAGCTGGTCGAAGGCGCGGTTGTTGTGCAGCACCACGACTTGCGCCACCAGCGCTATGTCGTCGAGCGAGGTCATTGTTGCGCAGCAGGTTCAGTGGTCGTGTCCTTGTTCTTCCGTTCGCGGGTGTAGTAGGTGGCCACCTGCCCCAGGCCTATGCAGAGCACGAGCAGGCCTATGCATCCTAAGCCGAACTCGCCGGTAAGCGCCCACAGGAAGATGAAGAGCCCCAGCCCCAGGAAGGTGTTCGAGAAGCCCCGGGTGCGCAGGTCCTTCACGCCCAGATCGTTGAAGAAGTTGGGTGGCAGCGGCTGGCCCGAAGCCAGGATTTTCTCAGCCAGCTGGTACTTGGCCTTGCGGTTCTTGTTGCGATAGTAGAAGATGATGAAGATGAGCGCGATGGGCAGGCCGAACACGAAGATGATGCCCATGATGGAGATGAGCGTGACGCCGACAATGCTTTTGTTCACGCCCATGAAGTAGTCTTCGTAATCATCGTCCCACGAGTCGGAGGTGTGTTTTACGGCCAATCCCGTGGCCTCCGCCTTCGTTCCCTCGTAGGTGGTGATGCTCAGCGTGTCGTCGCCGTCCAGTTCAATGAGTTTCGTCACGTTGTTCAGGCTGTCTGTCACAGTCTCTACTCGTCTCTCGGCCTGTGCTGCCGTAACGGTCAGCAGGGCCAGCATGGTTGTCAGGATAAAGTGTTTCATATCAAAAAATGTTGTTTTAAAGGTTTCTTTATCCGTTAGACGGATGAAGCCCTTGTGAGGTTGCAAAGGAAGCGATTTTTCTTGAAAAAATGCAGGATGTCCCCCTTGGAAAGCCCGGTTGGTAGCGTTCCAACGCCCGGTCGGTGGCTTTCTAAGGCTTGGTCGGTAGCTTTTCAAGGCTTGGTCGGTGGTCTTTTAAGCCTCGGAAAGCGGCCTTGCACCTGCCCGGTTTTACTCTCCCAGCGCCAGTTCCCGGTATGCCTTGGGCGACAGGCCGAAGTGCTTCTTCACATACTTGCCGAAGAAGGAGAGGTTGGGAAACTCCAGTTCGCAGGCAATCTCCTTGATGCTCTTCTGCGTGTGCTTCATCAGGTACTCTATGTCTTTCAGCACATACTGGTCGATGAGGTCGGAGGCGCGCTGCCCTCCCGCCTGGCGGCAGACGGACGAGAGGTATTTGGGCGTGACGTTCAGCCGGTCGGCATAGTAGGCCACCGAGCGCGGCTTGGGGTAGGACGAGCCGAGCAGGTCGATGAAGCGCTTGAACAGCGTCTCGCCGGCGGTAAAGGGGCGCGGCATGTGCCGGGTCACCCGGCTCAGTGCGCCTTTCATGTCGTAGACGAAGGCCAGCATCAGTGCGTCTATCACTTTCTTCTGCGTGGGCGAGGGTTGCTGCGTTTTAGCGCAAAGCAGGTCGTAGTATTGGCAGAAGGTCCGGGCCTCCTCGGGTTGCAGGGAGCATAAGGGGTTCTTTTCGAAAAGTAGTTTGAGGTCCCACGAGTTGTCGGCCAGCGGCAGGATGCGGCGGACATAATCGGTGGACACGCAGATGGTGTGGCTCTTGAAGTCCAGGCTGGTCAGGCCGTTCTCCACGATGTTGTTGGGCGTGCCGATGTAGAGGTCGTTGGGCAGTGCCTCGTAGTGGATGCCGTTGATGCTGACCGATGCCTTGCCCTTCAGCACGAGGACGATGGCGAAGACTTCTAGTTGGCAGGGCAGGATGGCGTTGAGGTCTTGGATGTTGTTGAAGAGTGCCAGTTCCCCGTCGTTGTATAGCATTTCCTTTTGTATCTCCGCGTCCTCCAGGTTTGCTTTCCGCAGGTTTCTGATATTTTCCATGTCGTTGTCTATGGTTTTGGTTTTCGCCTGCAAAATAAGCCTATATGGGCGGCACTCCGTTTATCTGTGGGGATAGGATAGTGTTCTATAAACCTTATGGCGGGGTGGA
Organism: uncultured Bacteroides sp.; assembly: GCA_949288715.1. GTDB lineage: Bacteria > Bacteroidota > Bacteroidia > Bacteroidales > Bacteroidaceae > Bacteroides. The sequence continues at coordinate 24,193 of CASELH010000021.1, forward strand.
GTATGAAAATGGAACACTTCTATGGAAGCAGGCATATACCTTTTGTGCCGGGAATAGCCTTGCTTTGCACCCCGAAACAACGAATGAAACAGCTATGAACGCAAAGTGTGTGACAACAGCATGGCTTTGGGCACTTCTGCTCTTGGGCGGATGCCAAAGCGAAGAGATTCAGAAAGAGACGGTTGCCCCGGTAAGGGTGGAACCGCTGGTGGTAACGGCAGAAGCCCCGGACTGCGCGCACCGGTATTCCGGAACAGTGGAAGAGGAAAGCGGAACACCACTCAGCTTTGCCACGGCAGGCACGGTACAGACGGTGCACATCCGCCTGGGCCAGCAGGTCCAAGCCGGGCAACTGATAGCCACCCTCGACTCCACTTCCCTGCAAAGCAGCTACAACGCTGCCCGTGCCTCCCTGGAGCAGGCCGAAGATGCCTACCGCCGTATGAAAACGTTGCACGACAGGGGAAGCCTGGCCGACATCAAGTGGGTGGAGGTGCAGAGCCAAGTAGAACAGGCTCGCTCGCTGGAGCAACTGGCCGCCAAGTCCCTGCGTGACGCCCGGCTCTATGCCCCGTATGCCGGCGTCATTTCCGAGAAGAGCGTGGAGGTGGGGCAGAACGTCGTGCCCGGTGCGCCCGTGGCCCGGCTGGTCGCCACCTCGGCGTTGAAGGTGCGGATAGCCGTGCCCGAGGCGGAGATTGCCGGCATCGCTCTTGGCCGGGAAGCACGGATGGCGGTGCCTGCCTTGGACGGGCAGACGTTCGTGGGCCGGGTGGTGGAGAAGGGCGTTGCGGCCCATCCGCTCTCCCGTTCTTATGAAGTGAAGATACAGGTAGAAGGCACGCCCGGGGCGTTGATGCCCGGCATGGTGGCCGAAGTGTCGCTGGCAGCGGTGCAGACGGGGGAGAGCCGTTGCGTCATCCCCGCCCGCCTCGTGCAGATAGACGAGCAAAACCGCACGTTCGTATGGAGCGTGGTGCATGGCCGGGCGCACAAGTGCTTCATCGTCCCCGGCGACTATACCGCCGAGGGCATGGAGGTGCTCTCCGGCCTGAAGCCCGGTGACACGGTCATCGCCAAGGGCAGCCAGAAGGTTTGCGAAGGAACGGAGGTGGCCTTATGAAACGGAAGCGTAACTTCGTGGAAGCGGCCATGCACTACCGGCAAATCGTCATCCTGTGCGTGACCTGCCTCGTGGCCTTCGGCATCTACAGCCTGCCACAGATGCGCAAGAACGAGTTCCCCGACTTCACCATCCGGCAGGGCATTGTAGTGGCCGTGGCGCCGGGCAACACGGTGGAGGAGATGGTGGAGCAGGTCGCCAAGCCCTTGGAGGAGTACATCTTCACCTACAAGGAAGTCAAGAAGGAGAAAACCTTCTCGCAGAGCCGAGACGGCATTGTCTACATACAGGTGCAGCTGAACGACGACCTCCGGGACAAGGACGCCTTCTGGAGCAAGTTCAAGCACGGGGTGTCCCAGTTCAAGGCGCAGTTGCCGCAGAACGTGTTGGCCGTGCAGGTGATGGACGACTTCGGCGACACCTCCGCCCTGCTCATCACCCTGGAGAGCGAGGACAAGACGTATCGTGAATTGGACGACTACATGGACCTCCTGCAAGACCGCTTGCGCCGCATTCCCAGCGTGGGCCGCCTGTCGGTGAGCGGGATGCAGCACGAGCAGATATCCGTCTACCTGGACAACGACCGCCTCTCCCAATACGGTCTCAACGATCAAACCTTGGCCTTAACTTTGATGCAGAAGGGCTTCGCCACTACAGGCGGACGGCTGAAAACCGACGAACAGGTAACGCCCGTCTACGTGGCGAAGTCCCTGAACACCGTCTACGACGTGCAGCAGCAGATAGTCTATACCGACCCGCAGGGAAACATTGTCCGCCTGAAGGACGTGGCCCGCGTGGTGCGCGAGTATCCCCACGCCGACAGCTACCTCACCAACAACGGACGTAAGTGTCTCCTTCTCTCCGTCGAGATGAAGAAGGGGCAGAACATCGTGGCTATGGGCGAAGACATCGACCACGTGCTGGCCGACTTCCAACGCGAGGAACTGCCCGCGGAGGTCAGTCTCTTCCGCATCACCGACCAGAGCCGGGTGGTGGGCGACAGTGTAGTGAACTTCCTTAAGGAACTGCTCATCGCCATCGTGGCCGTGGTCATCGTGGTGGTGCTGTTGCTGCCCTTGCGGGTGGCGTTGGTGGCCGCCTCGACCATACCTATCACCATCTTCATCTCCCTGGGGCTGCTCTACGGCTTTGGCGTGGAGCTGAACACGGTGTCCCTCGCCGCTCTCATCGTGACCCTCGGCATGATAGTGGACAACAGCATCGTCATCATCGACAACTACCTGGAGAAGCTGGGCGAAGGCATGTCCCGCTGGCGGGCTTCGGTGGAGAGCGCGACGCACTTCTTCCGGTCCATACTGTCCGCCACGTTGGCCATCAGCATCACGTTCTTCCCATTCCTGCTGACCATGACGGGGATGTTGTACGATTTTGTGAAGGTATATCCCTTGACCATTACGCTTATCCTTATGGTTTCCCTACTGGTGGCCACGATGCTGGTGCCCTTCATGCAATACTGGTTCATCCGCAAGCCCATGCAGACGGGCGGCAAGTCGTTCTCCGTGCTCGACTTGTTGCAACGCTACTACAACCGGCTCATTGCCTTCTGCTTCCGCTGGCCCAAGAGTACCGTGGCCGTAGGGGTGGCTTCTATTATAATAGGTATCGTCCTCATCGGTACCTTGCCCCAGCAGATGATGCCCGCCGCCGACCGCAATCAGTTTGCTGTGGAGATATACCTGCCCAGCGGAACCGCCATCGAGCGCACGGCACAGGTGGCCGACAGCCTGGAATACATCTTGCGCCAAGACCCGCGCGTGGTGAGCATCGCCTCTTTCAAAGGCTGTTCGTCGCCCCGCTTTCAGACCAGCTATGCCCCGCAGGTGGCAGGCACGAACTATGCCCAGTTCATCGTCAACACTACGGGTGTGGAGGCGACTGTGCAGCTGCTCGACGAATACGCCCCGCGCTATGCCGATGCATTTGCCGATGCCCGCGTGCGCTTCAAGCAACTGTCTTACAGCGAGGCCGTCTATCCCGTGGAGTTCCGCCTGAGCGGCGAGAGCCCCGACACCCTGCGCCGCGATGCGGACAAGCTGTTGGCCCTGATGCGCACGATGCCCCAACTCTGCGGTGCGCACACCGACTGGAACGAGCCCCTGCCAACGGCCAAAGTCGTCCTGCGGGAAGACCAGGCCGCCCGCCTGGGCATCAGCAATGCCGGGGTGGAGACGACCCTTACCCTGCGCTACGGCGACGGCCTGCCCGTGGCTACCGTGTGGGATGGCGACTATGCTCAGCGCGTTGTCCTGAAAGGCGAACATGCCGACCGCGCCTGTCCCCTCGACCTGGCGGACGAGCAGATTCCCGCGATGGGTGGAACAGCGACTGTCCCCCTGCGCCAGGTGGCCGACGTGCAACCGATGTGGCAAGACGGGCAGCGCGTGCGCCGCAATGGCCTCTACACCCTCACCGTCCGCGCCGACCTGCGCCGGGGCGAGAACGGCACGGAGCAGATGAACCGCATCGCCGCCCTGCTGCCCACCCTGCATCTCTCGCCTGAAACGACCGTCACCCCGGGTGGCGACGTCGAGGAAACAGCCGAGCAGATACCGCCCATCCTCGCCGGTCTCGCCCTGGCTGCCGTCATCATCCTCTTCGTGCTCATCGTCCACTTCAAGCGCGTGGGGCTGGCTATGCTCATCTTCGCCTCCATGACGCTTTGCCTGTTTGGCACGGCGGCGGGTGTGCTCATCCAGGGCATTGACTTCGGCGTGACCTGCTTCCTGGGCATTGTGGCCCTGATGGGCATCATCGTGCGCAACGGCATCATCATGTTCGACTATGCCGAGGAGCTACGCCGCACGGAGCATCTCTGTGTGCGCGACGCCATCTATCAGTCGACCCGACGGCGCATGCGCCCCATCTTCCTCACCTCCGCCGCGGCCTCGATGGGTGTCATCCCCATGATACTGGGCGGCTCGGGGCTGTGGATGCCCATGGGTACGGTCATCTGCTACGGCACGCTCATCACCATGGTCTTCCTGCTCACCGTCCTGCCCGTGGCCTATTGGCTGTGCTTCCGGGGCAGCACGCGCAGGCGGGCACGGAGTAGCGCATTGGAGTTAAAATGATAATATGTATTGACAACAAGAGACTCCTTGAAACTGATGACAGAGAGATACGTATGTCTAAGTCGGACAGTGTCGACACTGTCGACCGGACACATACGACACTGTCCCCCCAACATTGTATACACTGTCTGGTAAAGACATACGTATCTCTCCACCGCTTATGATATAGACTTTATAATAGACCGATTATGAATAGATTACAAAATAAGGCATATCGCCTCTTCGGAACACTGGCACTGCTTGTCCTGCCCTTCGCGGTTTCTGCGCAAACAAAATATACGCTGGATGAGTGCATTGAAATGGCTTTACAAAACAACGTCCGCACCAAGAACGCGGCAAACGACCTGCGCATGGCCGAACAGCAACAACGGTCGGCCTTCACCCGTTACTTCCCGTCCGTCAGCGCCACGGGTGTAGGCTTTTTGGCCGACAAGGGTCTGCTGGAGATGGACATGGGCGGGCAACGGATGTCGCTGCTGAAGAACGGCGTCATGGGTGGCGTTTCGGCCACGATGCCTGTCTTTGCGGGCGGACAAATCGTGCAAGGCAACAAGCTCGCGAAAGTCAACGTGGAAGTCAGCCGCCTGCGCCGTCGGCAGAGCGAGGACGAGGTGCGCCTCACTGTGGAGCAGTACTTCTGGCAGGTGGTGATGCTGAAGGAGAAGCTGCGCACCCTCGATGCCGTGCAAGCGCAACTGGAGCGCATTCACCAAGACGTGGAGGCTGCCGTTGCGGCCGGGGTGACCAACCGCAACGACCTGTTGCAAGTGCAACTGCGCCGCAACGAGACGCGCAGCAATACCCTTTCCGTGAAGAACGCCCTGGGCGTGTCCCTAAGCCTCCTGACCCAGTACATCGGCTGTGCCTCAGACAGCATCGATGTGGCCTTGTCGCTGGGCGGGACGTTACCGCCAAACCCCGACTACCTCTATCGCTCGCCTCAAGCCGCACTCATGCTTACCACCGAATACCATCTGCTGGACAAACAGGTGGACGCCAACCGTCTGCAATACCGCATGGCCGTGGGGCGTAACCTGCCCACCGTGGCCTTGGGCGGCGGCTACATGTACGACAACCTGATGGATCGCGACCATCCTTTCTGGATAGGCGGCGTGACGGTCAGCATTCCCCTGAGCGGCTGGTGGGGCGGCAGCCACGACATCAAGCGCCAACGCCTGCAACTGCGTAACGCCGAGAACCAGCGCGACGACCAACGCCAATTGCTCCTCATCCGCATGACGAACACCTGGAATGCCCTGACCGACGCCTGGCAGCAGGTGGGCATCGCCCTGGAGAGCATCGCCCAGGCCGACGAAAACCTCCGTCTGCAGACCGACTATTACCACGCCGGTACCTGCACCATGAGTGATCTGCTCGAAGCCCAGTCGCTCTACCAACAGAGCCGGGACAAGTATGTGGAGAGCTACGCGCAGTATGAGGTGAAGAAGCGGGAGTATCTGCAGGCCACGGGGCGTTGAAGAGCGCTAAAACTCCGCCTCGCACTCCAGGCATAAGGCCTCTCCTGTCACCGGGTGGATGAACTCCAGCCTCAGGGCATGCAGATAGAGGCGGTCGGCCGGGGTGCCATAAAGGCGGTCGCCAAGGATGGGGCAATGCAGCCTGTCGGGGTGGGCGGCGTGCACACGCAGTTGGTGCGTGCGTCCGGTAAGGGGGTGGAACAAGATGCGCGTGCGGCCTTCCTCACGCTGCAGCACTTCATATAGCGTGGTGGCAGGCTTGCCGTGCTCCCGGTCTACCCGTTGGCGCGGTCGGTCGAGCGGGTCGGGCAGGAGGGGCAGGTCGATGCGCCCTTCGTCTTGGGCGACGATGCCCTGAAGCACGGCCAGGTACGTCTTCCGTATGTGGCGGTGGTGAAACAGGGCTTGCAGTTGTTGGTGCACCTCCTTGGTTTTTGCCGCAAGCAGCAGGCCCGAGGTGTCCATGTCCAGCCTGTGCACCAGCAAGGGACCGGAAGCCTGCGGATAATGGTCGCGCACCCATTGCCAGGCAGAGTAGGAGGCTTCCTTGCCGGGCACGGAAAGCATGCCTGCCGGCTTGTTGAGCACCAGCAGCCACGGGTCTTCGTAGACTACTTGCATGACTTTGGGCGGGTGCCCGTCTTGTCGAAGCGTGGTGTCTTCCACGTCGAGCCCTTGCAGCATGTGTGCCAGGATGGGGCCGCACTTGCCCCGGCAGGCCGGGTAGTAGTGCCCGTCGTGTCTGACTTCCCCTCGTGGCGATTGCCCCACCCAAAATTCGGCCATGGCTACCGGATGCAAGTGGTTGAGGTAGGCATATTGCAGCAGCTTGGGGGCGGCACATTCACCTGTTCCGGCCGGCGGCACGCGTTGCGGGGTGTGGCGGAAGATGGCGTTCAAGTCCTGCACTTCGCCCCGCGCGTTCAGCAGGCGGAAAGCGCCGAACAGGCGGTGCTGCAAGGAGGCAGAGCGTGTGCGCCGCTCTTCTTTCAGTCGTTTCAATTCTGCCTCATAAGGTAGCAGGGCGTCGGCAAGGTCGTTTTCCTTGGCTTTCAAGTGTCGCTCCAGCCGTTTGTATTCGGCTTTCTGGTGCTGGCTTTCGCGTATCATGGCGGCGGATTCTTCCTCGCTTGGGGGCGGGGATGCCTGCCTGCGGAGGTCGCGTGCTGCCTTGGCTGCTTTCAGTTGTTGGCGTGCCTCTTCTATTTGTCGCGCCGCTTGCTGCCGCAGGGCCTCCATCTGTTCCTTGAGGGCAAGGTAGCCGGGGGTGGCTTCCAGTTCTTCGATGTGTTGGTTGAGGCGGGAAATGCGGGTTTCTTCTTGCCGGAAGAACCCTTCCGGATTCAGCAGGTCGTAGACCGGCGGCACGAAATAGGGATGGTCATTCTTTCCGGCAAGGTTGCCGGAGTAAGCGGCCAAGTAGCCGAGCTTTCCCTCGGCAGTCTGTACTACCAGCACGCCGAACATTTTGCCTTGTGCCAGCTCTTGTTGCCATCCCGCCTGTCCGGACAGGTAATGACGGACTTCCCCTGCTGCCAGCACGCACAGGGGATGGGGCGTGTAGCAGAAGGGGTAAGTAAACTTACTTGGCAAGGCGATGCCTGCCACTGAAGTATGGAACGTGTGGATCCTGTTCATGGCTTCGGGTTGTTGGAGGACGGTTTCTTGGGCGCAGGCTTCTTTTTGCCCAGTTTGCGTTGCTTTTCCCACGCGGCCTTCTTGTCCAGGTATTGCTCGTATTGTTTTTCCAGATAGTTGTCTGCCATATTTTGTATTTGTTCTTAGAAACTGATGTGGACGCCGCCCATGAAGGTAGCTTTGGGCATGGGGTATCCGGCCATGATTTCGTAGCGTTGTGCCAGCAGGTTTTCACCTTTCACGTAGAGGGTGGCATACTTGCAGAGGCGGTAGTTGGCGCGCAGGTTCCACAGCACGAAGTCCTCGGTCTGCTCGGTGCCTTGCCCGTTGGTGATGACGGAGGTGTACAGCCCTTTGATGTATTGGATGCCTGTGGAGACATTCCAGCGCCCTTGGGTGAAGTCGGTTCCGGCATACAGCTTGTGCTCGGGGGCAGAGATGACGGGATGCTCCATGTGTACCCAGCTGTAGTTGGCATTGATGTTCCAGTGCGGATTGATTCTGTAAGCCACATTGGTCTCAAGGCCCCAGTTCTCTATCTTGCCAGAGTTGACGTTGTGGGGACGTCCGTCTTCGCGGATGGTCATGATGAGGTTGTCGCCGTTGATGTAGTACAGGTTGGCTCCATAGGTTAGGGCTCCTTCAAGTAAATGTTGGGTGAAAGACAGTTCGTAGTTCATCAGCCGTTCGGGGCGCAAGTCTGGGTTTTGGGGTGGGAACATGTACATCTCACGAATGGTGGGGTTGCGGAAGCCCTTGCTTACCATAGCTTTCAGTTCGGCATTCTTGGGCAAGTGGAAAGCCAGTCCGCCTTGAGGTACCCATTCGGTACCTACGTGCGAGTGGTGGTCTACGCGGATACCGGCATTAAGCGACAACCAGGTAGAAATATCTTGGCGGAAGTCTACATAGCCGGCTACCTCGTCCTGCTTCTTGTCTACGCCCGGCTCGCGTGCCCCGGTGGCTACCACCTTGTTCCACGACTCGCCGCCGAAGTGCTGATAGTCGAAGCCCAGGGTGAGTCGGCTGCCTTGCCACAGTTCGGTGCTTTGATACCAAGAGAGGCCCATCATGAGGTCTTTGGAGCGGAACAACGATTCCTGCGGACTCTCGCCCGGTCCGTATCCGTCGTTAATCTTGTGATAGCCCCAGTTGTAGAAGAAACTCAGCGCACCCGATGTCCTGTCGTAGTTGTTCTGCAAGGCAAAGGAGGCCATGCCGCGGGTGATGCGCGAGTCATTGTCGGTGAGCGGTTCGGTCACCGTGCCGGGATTGGAGGCATTGAAGTGGGTGATGTTGACGTCGCCATACACGTTCCAGGCATTGCTGATGTCGTAGGCCAGCTTGGCATATCCGCCATATTGCTCGAAGCCCATATTCTTGCGGTGCCCGTCCGTGCGGTTGTAGGAAGCCGAGATTACGCTGCTGAAACGTCCCCGCCGCACACGGTTGGTAGCCTCGGTCTGTACCGTGCCGTAGGAGCCTGCACCCACGTTGAGGTTCGTTTGCACCCCGTCGGCCTGTTGCTTGCGGGTGACGATGTTCACCACGCCCCCCATGGCGTTCGACCCGTAGAGCACCGAGGCCGGCCCGCGCAGCACCTCCACCCGCTCGGCCAGCATTGTCTGGTAGGAGTCGGAAATGGGGTGGCCGAACAGCCCCATGTATTGCGGATGCCCGTCTATCAGCACCAACATCTGCGCGCTTCCGCTCATGCCGCGCATGGAGAAGCCGCCCGCTGCCCCGTTGGACACGCCGTAGCCCATCACGCCCCGGCTGGTGACGAAGAGGCCGGGCACCTGCTCGTTCAGAGCGGGCAGCAGGGAAGGTTCGAAGCGTTTCTCCAACGTGGGGCGCGCCACTACGGAGATGGTCATGGGCAGGTGGCGGATGTCGGTGGCGTTCCGCGTGCCGGTCACCACCACTTCGTGCAGGGAATATTCGTTGCCAATGGAGAGGGAATCGGCGTTCTCTGCTACGATTCCCACAGGGGCAAGCAGGCCGATGGCTGCCAGCAAGAGTGTTCTTGTATGCGTCATGTCTGTTGTCTTTTATGTTTTCCGGGCGCAAAGATGGGGAGAATTCTTGAAACTTTGGTTATAAATATTACGGTTGTTTTAACCTTGATTACCGGCGACCTGCGGAGGGGGGAAAGTGCAAAAGGAATATCGTTGGAATTGCAGGAAACCTGATTTTGTTGAAACAAAAAGTCCGATAAGGGGAAGAGAATTACAAATCTCAATGTTATCCCTTATCGGACATATTCTTATATAAGCATGAAGAGTGTTACCACCCTGCATTTTGCTCCCATTGCACTTCCGAGTTCAAATCGATGTATGCCTTGGGAATAGGCCACAGGTTGAAGTGAATGTCGTCAGTATATTCACTCCAGCGGCGGATTTCTGGGTATTGAACATCATTAGGGCCGGCGGTGTAGCTGCCATAGTTTTTGATTCTGGGTTTCCATACTTCTGGTTCCATACGTAAGAAGGTGCCCCAGCGGTCTTCTTCATAAACCAGCTCTCGGGCTCGTTCGTCCAATATTTTCCCCAAGTCAATGCTGGACATTGGCTTGGCGTTGGCGCGTGCGCGCACCTGGTTGACGATGTTCAGTGCTTCGCCTGCTTTGTTGTTTCTTAGCAGTGCTTCGGCCAGCAGCAGGTAAGCTTCGGCAGAACGCATACAGTAACGGTTGCGGTAAAGGTTCACTTTGGGCATACCCATATCTCCCGGGTCGTTGGAGTCATAGTCCCAATCATCCATTGGGGTTATTTTGTAAAAAATTCCAAAGAACTTGGAGGCCGGGTCTATTTCATTCTTGCTGATATGTTTCCAACCAATGGGCTGTTCGTAAAGGGAATGGTTTTCATCGCAGCAGAGGTATTTTGTGCGTACGGTGACTCCTTCCACATAACGGTAATCCACGTCTGTATTATAGTTGTTTTCGGCATCCCAGATGGTATTCTCCATGTACCAGGTCGGTCCGACGAAGGCCCACCCGAAGCCGCCGTGAATGGCAGGGCTGGTGCGCCCGCCGTACTTGGCGGAAACAGCGCGCCACGGGCCGTTGCTCGCCGGGGCATCTTCCATGTATTCGTCGCTCCAAGAGATGTCTTGCAGGGCTGGCGAGGTCATGATGGTTTGATCTCTCAGTCCGCCTGTCTGTGCCCAAGTGGCGTAATCGGATGCTACATTGACCACCCATACGGCTTCTGTGTTTTCCGGGGCTACTACATTGTCCGACACATAGAGGTCGTAGATGACGTTTCCTTGTTCGAAGGCATTGGGTACGCCGCCCTTGTTGCCGGTCGCGTTGGCTGTCCGCACGCCGAAACGGTTCTGCATCAGCGGATGTGCGTTGACTACCTCGCGGGCATAGTTTTCAGCCTTTGTAAAGTCGGAACTTCCGTTTTCAACGCCTTGGGCCAGGTAGGCTTCGGATAATGCCATTGCTGCCGCTCCCTTGCCGGCACGTCCGTATTCGCTTTTTATTTCGTCATCGGTGGGCAGGTCGTTGTAGGCAGCTTCCAGTTCGCCGATGGCATAGGCGTAGACATCGCTGCGGCTTGCCCGTTCATAGTCGAAGCGAGTGTGCTCCGAGTATTCTTCTACAATGGGCACACCGCCGTAATATTCGGCCAGCTTCAGGTAGGAAAATCCGCGCAAGAATCTTGCTTCAGCGATGGCACGGGTCTTTTCCTCGTCATTGCTCCAAGTCACGGCATCCATTTTTGAAAGGGCCAGGTTGCAGTAGGATATCATTTTGTAATATGAATCCCACTTTTCTTTGATGAAGTCGGCATCGGTGGGCCAATATGCCCTAAAGTTGCTGTAGTGCGATTGGTTGTAGGGCATGTCGCAGATGTCCGTGCCCACCATTTTATACTGCGCAATGCCAGTGCCGAACGTGAAGTAGAAGTTCTTGTTATACTCGTAGTAGGCTGAAAATATGGTAGCAAGCACTTGACTGCTTTTGTCGTAGGCGTTATCTATCGTCATGGTCGCCCTCGGGTCTTCGGTCAGGAAATCGTCGTCCGAGCACGACACGCCTGCTGACAGAAACGATATGCCTAAGGCTCCGTATAGGAATATATGATGTAGTTTCATCGATTTTGTTCTTTTACAGGTTATACAATATGATTGATATGCTTAGTTAGAATGAGAAGTTCAATGACATGGTCATGGACTTGGGAAGACCGAGAGCCGACAAGGTGCTTCCAGCCTGGTGTACTTCAGGGTCACCACGCTTCCAATGTGGGGCTATATAAAACAGGTTGTGTCCTGCCAAGGTAATTTTGGCATTGTGTATCCCCCATTTCTTTACCCACGGAGTCAGGTCGTAGGACAAGCTGAGGTCTTGCAGGCGGACATGTGCATAGGAGTTGTAGACGGCATACTGGTTGTTGGGGTTTGCGTAGTTGGCACTGGGATAAGTGTTGCTCGGAGTTTCCTTCGTCCAGAAAGGTATGTCAAGCGCGTTGCAGTGTATCACTGGGCTGTAGACAAGGTAGGCATAGGTGTTCTCGCTCATGGCATAGCCTCCGCCGCCAAACAGGCCGGTGAATATCATGTACAGCTGGAAGCCCTTATAACGGAATGTGTTCGCCCAGTTCAGGCGGAAGTTCGGGTCGGAGTATCCCAATATCTGTTTGTTGTTGGCATCGGGGGTGGCTGTCTGTTCGCCGTCCTTGGTATAGAAGATGGGCCAGCCTGCATAATCTCCTTCCTGGAAGATGCCTTCCGTCTTGTAGTTGTAGATGACGTCTACCGGATGGCCTAAGAACAGGTTGTTTTGGATGTCGTCTTTACCATCACCATAGAGGTCGACCAGTTTGTTACGGTTCAGAGAGAAGATGAAGTCGGAGGTCCAAGTGAAGTCCTTGCGTTTGATGTTTACGGTAGTGGCATTGATTTCTACGCCGGTGTTATTCACTTGTCCCATTGTGGCTTTTTGGGTGCTGACACCTGCCGTCATAATAGGAATAGTGCGTTCGAATATCTGGTCGGTAGTCTTGGATTTGTAGAAGTTCAACTCGAAGTGTATCCTACGGTTCCAAAGGTCGGTCTCGAAACCGGCGTTCCACGATGTGGTGGTCTGCCAGCCCAGGTCGGAATTGCCGAGCACGGAGATAGCCTGTCCGTAGTTGACGTTGCCGCCGTAGAAGAAGCTGATGCCGCCCTTCTTTGCCATAGATACCTGTGACAGCGTGCCGTAAGGGGCAATGGTTTGTGCACCGTTCTTACCCCAGGATACTTTCAGCTTCAGGTTGTCGAGCCACTTCACGTCGCTGAGCCACTTTTCGTTGGATATGGTCCATGCTGCACCCACGGCGGGGAAGTAACCCCACTTGCTGTCGGAACCGAACACTGAGCTTCCGTCGCGGCGGATGGAGGCGTTCAGATGATAGGTGTCACGGTAGCTGTAGATGGCACGTGCCAGGTAGCCCACGTTGGTGTGGCGGATGTAGGTAGGTGCACTGACTTCACGTACGTCGGCATCAGATAGACCGTGCCAGCCTAGGATAGTATTGCCGGCGTTGGTGAATCCGGTGCCGGAGAACGACTCTTCGGTGGAATCCATCGAGTCACGGGTATAGACCAGGGAAGCACTTACTGAGTGGTCGCCAAACTGGCGTGAGTAGGACAGAATGTAGTCCATTACCCAGTTTACTGTGCGGACGTTGGCTACGGAGCCTTTGGCTTGTGTCAAGTCGTAGTAGTCATTGGAGTAGCCCAAGCCTTCGATGTCGTTGGACAGCATAGAGGGTGCATTGGACTCGTGGGTGAAGTTCATGTCGCGGGTGCTGATAATGGAGTACGACCCGTTGAAACGGAAGTTCAGACCTTCTATCCAGGGAATGTCAATGCTGGCAAAACTGCCCATCTTCAGGTTGGTGCGGCGGTAGTAGCGGTCTACGCCGTTGTAAGTGTCCCACAAGGGGTTTTCGGCAGTCATTTCCGAGGCGTCGATGTATTTGCGCCAACGTCCGTCGGGTAGGTAGGCCGAACCGTAGGGAGACATGCGGACAAACGCTAAGTTGGCCGGTGTGCCGTCACTCTTGGAATAGGCGAAGTTCATGTCCGCGCCCAATTCAAACCAGTCTGCAATCTTAGAGGAGAGATTCAACGACACGAAGTTACGCATGAAGTCGTTGCCTACGGTCATGCCCCGTTGGCCGGAGTGGCCCGCGCCGATGTAGTAGTTGCTGCGTTCGGAAGCGCCAGAGAAACTCATGTTGTAGTTCTGTGTGTAGCCTGTGCGTGTGGCCAGGTCATACCAGTCTGTTTCCTTGCCTTCTTCGTAGTTCTGCTTTTCCAGCAGGGTCATGAAGTCGGTACTTGTCAGGTCGACGTTGCCTGCCCGGGCGTTACGGTAGCGGATGTAACCTTGTCCATCGAGATATTTGGGCCTGAAGGTGGGTTTGGAGAACTCGTGTGAGGTGGAGAAGGTTACCAGAGGTTTTCCTTCCTTTCCTTTCTTGGTGGTGATCATGATGACGCCCTGTGCGGCCTTAGAACCATAGGCGGCCAGCGAAGTGGCATCTTTCAGCACGCTGACGGACTCAATGGAGGTGGGGTCGATATCGTCCAACTCGCCCGAGAAGATGACGCCGTTCAGAATGATGAGCGGATTGTCGTCCGTGCTTCCAATGGACTTGCGTCCGCGCACCAAGATGCTTGTACTTTTGCCTACTTCGGCGGTTTCCGAACCCAGTATTACACCGGACATGCGCCCGCGCAGCAGGCTCGAAGCATTGGCCAGCCCTATATCAGCAATGGGCGATTCGTTCATCTTGATGACATCTACTGAGCCAGTGAAGTTTTTGGCCTTGGTCGTACCATAACCGATGATCACCACCTCGTCCAGCAGTTCGTTGTCTTCCCGCATCGTCACGTTCAGCGTGCCGTCCGTCGCCGGTAGCTCTTGGGTGGTGTAGCCCACGTACGAGAAGACCAATGTAGCGCCTTGGGTCACGTTGAGCGAGTAGTTGCCGTCTAAGTCGGTCACTATGCCATTGGTGGTGCCTTTTTCTTGGATGGATACGCCAATCAGCGGTTCCCCGAGATGGTCGGTGACCTTACCCGTCACCTGCACCTGGCTTTGCGCCCAGGTTGAGGCGACACACAACATTAGGACGAGGGCTGTCGTGGCAAGCCGCTTCAATCCTGTTTTTCTTGGTTTGTTCTTCATGTTGCAGTTGTTTTTAGTTGGTAAAAAGATTGATTAATAATAGATTATTCGTTGTTGCCCGGAGAGCATCCGGGCAGGGGTGTTATTCCTGTATATAATCTTAATACCTATTGACCGTAGCGCAGGGCTGCGCGCTTAGGCAAGCGCAAGGGTGCGCGGTTGGGCGTGCGCAGGGGTGCGCAGTTATCCTAACTGGTGGTCGCCATCGTCCTCGCCGTCGTCGCTGCCGCCGGTGCCGGACTCCGTTCCGGCTGCCGAGCCTACGGCCAGCACGGTGGGCAACTCGTTGCTGCGGGGCGTGTCGATGATGTGCCTGCCGGAACTGAATTGCGTGGTGACCTTCACGCGCCACAGCCCGTCCGTCACCTCCGCAGGCAGCACGAAGATGAGTTGCTTGGGCTCGTTGACGGTGATGTCTTCCAGCGGAATGAATACGGTAGTGTCGGGATTCTCCACCGAGGTGAAGGTGACGCCCACCGTGGGGTCGGTGCCTGCAATCTTGATGTTCCGGCCTGTGAGGCGGATGTTCTTGCCCGGCTGGGGCGCCTTGGTGGCGACGGTGCCGTCGGCGGCGCGCGTTTGCGCCACTGCCCCGTTGAGCAGCGGGCCCACCACGGCGGGCTGGGTGAAGATTTCCACCCGGCAGCTATTCATGGCCTCGCGCAGGTCGGTGCCCATGCTGAGGGTGGCATACACCTTTACCTTGGTGCGGTCTACTGCTTGAGACAGCTCGGCCTCCATCACCGTGCCGCTGGCGCCGGGGCGCATCAGGGCAGTAGGGGTAGAGACGATGTAGGAGCTGGACACGGCGTCGCATTTCACCCGCTCGGCGTCGTTGAGGATGGTGTACACCTCGTCGGCATTCTTGTTGAGCCTCGCGGCCACCTCCTCGGCAATGTTGCGCAGGGTGATGGTGTCCGGCATGGTCTTGGCGCGGAGGTAGTAGTCGCCCTCCTGTTCGGTCAGCTTCGCGTCGTAGGCGATGAGGCTGACGAGTTTGTTGAAAGTTGTCGGCATAGATTTAATGATTTTAGATTAATAATTCTCTGCCGCAAAGGTGATGATTTCACATCTTGTAAGGTTTGCAGTTTTATTTTAAGACTTTGCAATCCGTTTTTTCTGTTTGCATTTTGCTGTTTTGTTTTGCAAAAAAGCATCTCCGTTGGGGGAGATGCTTTTTGCCAAGCAGTCATAATACATTGTATATTATAGACTTAATCCATTCTTCCGCATGTACTCGGTGGGCGACATGTCGTAGATGGCGCGGAATCGCCTTGAAAAGGTAGAGATGCTGGAGAAGCCCGTCATGTAGGCTATCTCGCTCAGCGTGTACTTGTGCGTGGCCATCAGTTCTTTCACCTTGGAGAAGCGGAATTCGGTGACAACCTGGTTGGGCGTGGCGCCCGTGAGGGCTCGTATTTTCTTGGCGAGCACGGTTTTGGAGAAGCCCAGTTCCTGGCATATCCGGGCGATGTTGAACTGGTCGTCGTACAAGTGCTCTTCGAGCAGAGTATAGAGTTTCTCCATGAAGGCCGAGTCTTTTTCGTTGATGGCGGCTTTCAGCGTCTTCTCTTCTTCCGGCCCTTTTTCCCCGGGCTGAGGGCTATCTGGCGTGAAACGTTTCAGCAAGATGGCCTGCATGCGCTTGCGGTTCTCCAGCAGGTTGTTCAGGATGACCATGAGCTTGGGCGGGTCGAAGGGCTTGGTCAGATAGGCGTCTGCCCCGCAGCCCAGGCCTGCCAGTTCGTCGACTTGGCCGTGAGGATGACCACCGGGATGTGACAATATTCTGCGCTCTCCTTCACCCAGCGGCACAGGGTGTAACCGTCCATGCGAGGCATCATGACGTCGGTCACCACGAGGTCGATGCCCTCTTTGGCGAAGAGGTCAAGAGCTTCCATGCCGTCGCGGGCGGTACTGACGTGGTACTTTCGGCGCAGGCTGGCGGCCAGGTAGGACAGCATGTCTTCATTGTCCTCCACCAGTAGCAGGTGGGGCAAGGTGGCATCGGTTTCCAGACCGGCGGTATCAGGGGCTTCTTCCTTCGGCAGGGCGACGGACAGGCTGTGAGCAGACTGCGGCAAGACAGCGGCCTGCTCTATGGGCAATGTGATGGTGAATATGGCACCCCGGGGCTTGTTGTCCCTTACCTCGACAGTGCCCCCTTGCAACTGTACCAGCTGGCGGGTGTGGTACAGTCCGATGCCGAAGTGGTAGCCCGACCTGTTGTCCGGGCTGAAGAAGCGTTCGAATATCTTCTTTTTCAACTCGTCGGACACACCCGTGCCTGTATCTGCCACCGAGAAAGCCAACGTCTGCCCTTGGCGAACTACGCTGATTTTTACCTCGCCGCCCCGGGGCGTGTGTCGCAAGGCGTTGCTGACGAGATTGTAGAGAATTTTGATGATCTTGTCTTCGTCAATGAGAGCCACGAGGCTTTCCGGAATTTCCAGCGAGAGGTTCACGCCCGCTTGGCTGGCGGTGGGGCGGAACATGAGGGCCGTTTCGCGCACGATGGCAGAGAGGTCCTTCATTTCCAGCCGTAAGGTGGTGTCGACCGCAGCTTGCTCATCGGTGTCACTCCACCGTTCGAGAAACTGCCGGGTGATGTCCAGAATGCGGTCAATGCTCCGTCGGATGACAGCTATCAACTCCTGCTCGCGGCTATTCCATTCGTGCCCTTCTACCAACTCTTGGAAAGGGGCATTGATAAGCGACACCGGTGTGCGTATTAGGTGGGAGAGATTGGAGTATAGTTCTACCTTCAGCCGCTCGTTCTCCACCGCGAAGCGCGATTCGGCAATGGCGATGCGGGTGCGCAGCAGGTTACGGACAAACAGAAAGGTCACCGTAAGTACTGTCAGCGTGACAAAAAGTTTGAACACAACGGTTTGCCAAAAGGCGGGGCGGATGCGTATGGGCAGTTCGGTCACTTCGGAGTAGGGGTTGTCGCCATAGCGAGCACGTACTTGGAAACGATAGTTGCCGGGTCGCAGGTTGTTATAGACCACGCTGCGGTTGTTGCCTGCGGCCGTCCAGCTGTGTTCATGCCCTTCGAGGCGGTACTCGTATTGCAGTAGGTTGCCGCGCATCATGTCCGGCGACACAAAGTCTATGGTGAGGTTATTCTCATCGTGACCGGTTTCCACACTTGAGGGGAAGCCATGGAATATAGTGTTATTTACAAGTGCGCTTTTCACCAAAGGCTTTGGGGCTATGGATGCCTCTAAGTTGTCCACCGGTTCCACTTGCAGCAGGTGGGTGGAACTGTACAGATAAAGTTCGCCGTCGGGCGATTTCAGCATGCGGCCTTGGCGCAAGTCGTGCAGCATTCCGTTGGCTTCCCCGTAGTTGTGTACCTGCCTGGTCTTCGGCATATATTTGGCTATCCCGTTGGTGGTTGTCATCCAGATGTTGCCGCTTTTGTCTTCCGCTATTTCGTACACGGTGTTGTCCGGCAGGCTGTTGGTGGTGTCCAGCGTGTCGATGGGCGTGCCGTCTGAATTGGCGTGGATGACCCCGGCATTGTCTGTGGCAATCCATATCTCTCCTCGTGAATCCCGTAATTGACAGTTGATGTTGTTTGTTTGGGGATTTGTCTTTTCATCCCAAAATCCTTTAAACGGGTTGTAGGATGCCGAGTAGTTGTAGCTTAACCGCAGGTAAATATCCCGTTTGTTGAGTGCCAGACTGATGTACGGGGGTATCCCGTTGGGTATGACATGTTGCAACATGGCAAAACCAGTATCAAATGACACCAACCGCCCCGGATAAGAAAAAGTGATATAGTCGTCAGTAACCACATTCATGCTGGCTCTGTATCCTTTTTCGGGCACAGTCTTTTGCAGATATGGGTGTCCGTTATCATTTATGGAATAGATATAAATGGCATTCGGGGAGAGAATCCAGAGCCTTCCCTGTTTGTCGAACAGCATGTCCGAGCAATTCTTTTCGGGAAGCGGCATGATGTAATTTAGTTTCCCTTGATCATATTTATATAAGTCTTGGGTGGTAAACACATAGGGAGTACCTTTAGGGTCAATGGCTACCAATTCGATAGGTTGCAGGCGGTTATTGTCGTTTATTACCAGTAATTCCTTGAAACTTGGATAAGTCGGGCGGGTCTTAAGTAGGGTTAATCCAATGGAAGGCTGGTCTATGTTGCCACCAAGCCACAATTGTCGGTTTTGGTCTAATTGCAAGAGGGTGAGCTCGCGGTTGGTGATTCTTTGATCAAGTGAACGAGAAACCAAATGTATTTGGTCGGTGTTTTTATTATAGTAATAGATGCCTTTTCCGCTTACTCCCACGAAACACTCGTAAGGGGTATCTTGTACTATGAAATCTACGTGACACCCGGCAGTGTATTGCTCTAATGTTGTGTTGTTGGATACCCTGTTGCCTTCATATGAATAGGTGTAATAGCCGTTCTCCGTGCCGACAATTATTCTTTCCATTGTTTCGTCTGCTCGGATAATGGGAGCCGGGACTTCTACCTTTTTCAGTATTTTGAGTTGGGGAGAGATAAGTGCGAACGAATGAACTCCGTAGATACAATAATTGCCCGTAGAGAGTCGGACAAACCTTGGCAGGATGGACGTGATTTCATCCAAGCGGACGCTTGCAAGCACTTTTTGTAGGGTAGAATCGGCTATAATAGCCCTTTGGGATATGTTGTCCAATAGGAAATAGCTGCCATCGGCAAGGCGGTCGACGATGGATGAGAATTGGATATGACTGACTTGTTCCTGAAATAAGTCGTGTTTGGGCAGGTATTTGTACAAACCATTGTTGGAGGCTGCTATTAGGATGCCGTCCTTGGACATGAAGATGTCGAATACAACCGATCTCATTTGACTCTTCTCTTTATTATTCCGCAGATATTTGTACAACGATTGCCCATCGTATTGGAAGATTCCCTTGGACGTGCCGATCCAAGTGATGCCATATTTGTCAGATGTCACACTCAAAATCCGTTCGTGCTGCAATGTGTTGAAGGGGACTTCCACCTTGGATGCCCACCCGGAAATGTTTCCTGCAATCAGGCAAAGGAAAATCCAACAACGCATGATATTACCTACTATTTTCATGGTGTATAAATTGATCTTTGCACAAAAGTAGCCATTTTGCACTAAAGTCCATCGAATTGCCAATCAGAAAATCTGGAATGCGGATATAGTGCAAAACAAAAAGAGAGAATTGCAAAACCGTACTTTGCCCTTTTTCGCAATTTTGCTTGCACAATTAACCAAAATGATTGCTTTATGAATTCACTTAACAAATGTTTGACGATGCTTGCCCTCGCGGCTGCATTTAGCTCCTGCAGTAATAAACCGGCAGAAGTAAAAGTAGAAAATCCTATTGTTACGACAAATAATGGGAAAGTACAAGGAGTATTAGTAGACAATAACCAAACCGTGGTGTTTAGAGGAATTCCTTATGCCGCACCACCTGTAGGTGATTTGCGTTGGAAGAAACCGCAACCGATGACCAATTGGGATACTATCCGCGTGTGCGACACCTTTGGGCCGGCATCTATGCAAGAACCTCATTCTGATCCGAATTCTTTTTATACCAAAGAATTCTATTGGGAGGGTGACCCGGAATTTAGTGAAAATAGTCTCTATCTGAACGTGTGGACTCCTGTCAAGGCTGCCGCTCACCCTGAAAAGAAACTTCCGGTGGCTGTCTGGATACACGGTGGAGCTTACGTCAGTGGGTGGGGACACGAGGTCACCATGGATGGTGAAGCTTGGGCCCAACGTGATGTTATCTTAGTAACCATCAACTATCGCTTAGGTGTGTTTGGCTTTCTATGCCATCCGTTGCTTGCCGAGGAAGGCAATGGAGAATGTGGCAACTACGGCACGTGGGATCAGGCTGCTGCCCTGCAATGGGTGAAAAATAATATTGCCAACTTTGGCGGAGACCCTAGTAATATCATGGTATTTGGGCAAAGTGCCGGTGCAGGCAGTGTGAAAAATATGGTGGCCTCGCCTGTGACCAGGGGGTTACTCTCTAAAGCCATTATACAGAGTGGTGGCGGATTAGGCAGAGACATGCGCAGGGGACCCAAACAAAATAATATGGATTTTGGTAAAGAGCTGATGGATATGGCCGGTTGCACCACCTTGGCACAGATGCGTGCCTTGTCGGCACAGGAACTGCAAAATGTGGTAGGACGCTATATTAAGGAAAAGAAGCGTTATCCCGTGCTGTCTCCTGTCAGCGGAGACCAATTGCTTCCGAAGGGTTTTGACCAAGCTACGTTAGACGGTGAGATAGCCGACATACCCTACATGATTGGCTGGAACAAAAATGACATGGGAGATATGGGTGAATCCATTGCCCTTTTTGCCGAGACCCGCGAGAAACAGAGCAAGCAGCCTACGTATGTCTACCACTTTACGCGTCAACTACCCGGCGATGATTCCGGCGCTTTCCATTCCGCAGAACTGTGGTATATGTTTGGCACGCTGGATAACTCGTGGCGTCCCTTTACCGAAGCCGACCACGTGCTGAGCAACGAGATGGTAGATGCCTGGACTAACTTCGCCAAGTATGGTAATCCAAATGGTAATGCGGGCAACGATGCCTGGAAACCGTTTACCGTTGAGAATAAGGAAGTCCATGAGTTTGATATCAAGGAATGAATGGCATACCATCCGCAATGCATGTTTTAACTAAAAATTTGTGCTTATATGTATATGTTTTTTATCCGTTTCGCCGCTTTATTGGCTGGAATAAGTTTCTTTGTCTCCACCCTGTTGGCTCAAAATGTGACGCTTGACAGGTCAGAAAAACGTACAATTTTGAGGATTGACGGACAACCTTTCTTCATGTGTGCAGGCGAACTGCACAACTCTACTTGTTCAGACATAGACTATCTGAACAGCAAGTGGGACAATCTGAAGGGAATGAATCTCAATACCGTCATTGCCACCGCTTCCTGGGAATTGGTGGAGCCGGAAGAAGGACGGTTTGATTTTTCACACGTGGACGCCATTATCCGGGGAGCCGAACAGCACGGCATGAAAGTGGCACTGATATGGTTTGCTACTTTCAAGAATCCTTTCATGACGTATGCGCCAACTTGGGTAAAGGCGGACAACAAGCGTTTCCCTCATGCCATGTCACCCGATGGGCAGATCTTGGAACTTCCATCGCTTTATGATGACAACATCATAAAAGCAGACAAAAAAGCCTATCTGGCCTTGTTGAGCCACATCAAGGAGGTTGACGCCAAGGGCACCGTCATAGCCATACAGATAGGCAACGAACCGGGCTTGAACAGTCCGACGCGCGACTGTTCGGCTCCGGCCAACCGCGCATGGGAAGCCGACGTGCCGACGTGTATCATCGATTACCTTGCGAAACACCGCAAAACACTCCAACCGGACATCAAGGCCGCATGGGAAAACAACGGTTGCAAAAAGCAGGGAAACTGGGAGGAAGTGTTTGGGAAAAGCCTTACAGCCGATGATGGAACGGACCCCATTCTCTATCTGACGGAACACCTGTTTACGGCATACGGCAGCGCGCGGTATCTTGAAGCCCTGTCTTCCGCCGGAAAAGAGGTGCTCGACCTGCCTACTTTCACCAACGCCACTGGAACCGTCAATGCCCGTGGCCGGAGTATGGGAAACGGTTGCTCTGTGCCCGAATTCTTCGATATCTACATGGCAGTAGCCCCTTCGCTTGACATACTGACTCCCAACTCCTATGGGCAGAATTTCGACGAAATATGCGAAGCGTTTTCCTACAATTCTAATCCGTTGTTAATTCCGGAATGTACCATGTCTGCTGTGCGCCCGTTTTATTTGTTGGGGGAGTGGAATGGCCTGGGTTATTCGCCTTTCGGAATCGACGACTACCATGTCGAAACGCCTGCGGGAAAAATGCTGGCCGATGCCTACGCCTTGTTGGATAACATGGAAAGCATGGTGTCTGCAAACCTCAATTCCGAGCGTATGCGGGGCATTTTTATCCATACTGGGAAGCCTGTACAAGAGATAGAGATGGGGGACTACATCATTACCTTTAACCATAAGCCGACCAACGAAATCGGTGAGAAGATGATGAGGATTTTGAGTGGAGAAAAAGCCAACGAAGAGTTTTTGAAGCACAAAAGACAAATGCATCCCTTTGAAGCTGCAGCCTTAATCATCCAGACTGGAAAGGACGAATTCTACATAGCTGGCGGAGGAGGAATCAATGCCACATTCCGCCTGAAGGAGAACAAAGCCGGACGTTTCTGCGATTTTGACTACATCTACGAAGGTACAGTGAACGAAGACGGGAAGTTCGTCAAAAGACGTCTTTTGAACGGTGATGAGCAGGCCGCCTTTATTCGCGATAAGCAGATAGGAATTGTCAAGGTTAAGCTTTATCATTTTTAAAAACTAACCCATAGAGGGTATGTATTCGTTTATAGAATACATGCCCCCTTTTCAATGTATTCAAGTGAAAATGGCATGAAAAAAATCTTATTTTCCGCTCTGTTATGGAGCTGTAATCTGTGGGCTCTGTCTGCCCACGCAGGGGGAGATGTCCCTATTCAGCCTGGTGTGATGGAAAGCCCCCGGCAACGGGTCATCATATTGACTGACGTGGAGAATGAACCTGACGATACACAGTCACTTATACGTTTGTTGCTATACTCCAACAACTTGGATATAAAAGGCATTATCGCCACCACCTCTACTCACATGCGAAACAGGGTGGCACCGGAAACCATCTACCGGCTGATAGAAGCTTACAGCAAGGTACACGCCAATCTGCTGAAGCATGATGCCGGCTATCCGTCGCCTGAGTATCTGAAATCGGTAGTAAAAAACGGATTGCCCCGCTATGGCATGAACGGCGTAGGCAAAGGCAAGGACTCGGAAGGCTCGGAATGGATTATCCGCGAACTGAGACAACCGGACGAACGCCCGCTTTGGATTACCGCTTGGGGCGGCACCAATGTATTGGCGCAAGCCTTGTACAAGATGCGGGAAACCATGCCTCGCCAGGAAGCTGACCGTCTCATCGGGAAGCTGAGGGTCTACGCTATATCTGACCAAGACGACACGGGTTGCCGCATAAGGGAAGATTTCCCCAGTCTATTTTACATCGTCAGTACCGGTCCTTACGGAGATGCCACTTGGATAGGCATGTCCTCACGTGACTCGCTGGCCAACAACGAAGTGGTGAGCGACCGCTGGTTGGCGGAGAACATCCAACAAGGGCATGGTCCGTTAGGAGCCTGCTACCCCGATGTAGCTTACAGCATGGAGGGGGATACACCTTCTTTCTTAGGATTAGTGCAGAATGGATTGAACAATATGGAGCACCCTAACTGGGGCGGCTGGGGCGGCAGGTATGAATACTACCTGCCGGAGTATGATAATAAGAAACAAGGTACCGGGGGAGTTCCTTATGAACCGGAAAAGCATCCTATCTGGAGCCATGCAAAAGATACTTGGATTCAATATTTTTCGGGTGGAGGAGAAAAACCTGCTTTCGGGAAAAAGCCTGAAGTCGTGGAATCACAACGCGTCTCTTTATGGAGATGGCGGGAAGAATATCAAAATGATTTTGCTGCCCGCATGGACTGGTGCATAAAACCTTACGAGGAGGCTAACCATGCCCCGGTACCCGTGGTAAAGATGTACACCCGGGTGCCCGACCGGGCAGATGACACGCCACAGCCGGAACTGATACCATACTTCACGGTAAAAAGCGGACAGCTATTCACGCTTGATGCAACCGGCACGACTGACCCGGATGGCGACAATCTAAGCTACTTCTGGTTCAACTATCCAGAGGCAGGAACTTACCCCACATTCATCCCGGTAAGTGATAATCCCATCATACAGCATGTTAAGTACCAGGCTCCGCAAGTCAAGGAAGAAACCTTCCTGCATTTCATCTTGAAAGTTTCAGATAAAGGAACACCCCGGCTGACCGCATACAGTCGTGTCATTGTGCGCGTGATTCCTTGAAATATGTCTATTTTTATAAAAAAAGTAAATCCTGTTTTTATTTATGGAAAAGAAGATTCTGTTTTTAGCTTTGGCCTTCACTACACTTGTCGGAGGCCAGTTGTGCCAAGCACAAACCATTAAATCGCAAATCGTAGAAAATGGAGGTACAGGTGCTTACAAAGCAGAGGTCGTTGCCGATTCAACTTGTCCTCGCTTCACCATCTATCGTCCGCAAGACCTGAAAGCAGCTGTCCAGGCCGAGGGCAAGCTGCCAGTCATCCTCTATGCCAACGGCGGATGTGCTAACAATAACGTGGAGATGCGCTACCTTTTAAGTGAAGTAGCTTCTCATGGTTATGTGGCAATTGCTATTGGTCCGTATGACGAGGACAACGTGATGGCAAAATGGAGCGAGGTGCTGACTTTCATGTATCCGGAAAGTAAAGGTGCTCAAGTGACACTTGCCGACGGGGAGCAAATCAAAGCGCCTAGCGAGACCGAAAAGAAGGCTATAGAAGAACACTTCCGCAAACAAATGGAAAAGGAACGGAAAAGTGCCGGTGAAAAGAAAAAGGCTCCTGTGCCTCAACCTACCTATCCGCGCATGTTGTTGGAAGCACTTGACTGGCTGACCGATCAAAATGCCAACCCCGCTTCTGAGTATTACCATACACTTAACCTTGATGAAGTAGCAGCCATGGGGCAATCGTGTGGTGGTGCACAGGTACTTGCTATAGCTCACGACCCACGCATTACAACTTGTGTCATCTTGAATTCCGGCATAGGCGACATGACCATGCAAGGCGCAACCAAAGAAGCACTCAACAGTCTGCATACTCCTATGCTGTACCTCATTGGAGGTCCGGAAGACGTGGCATATCCCAATGCGCAAAAAGACTTTGAACGTATTAAAGACATGCCTGTTGTCATGATCAATACGCTTGACGGGCATAGTGGCACTTATTACGAAAAGAGTGGTGGTTCATACGCCGTAGCTGTGCGGAAATGGCTGGATTGGCAACTGAAGGATAACGTGGGCCAATCGGCATTGTTCCTCGACCCGGAATATAGTAAAACAATGTTTCCCGACTGGACAGTTGTCCGTAAAAACTTCAAATGATGGCTCTGATGAAGAAAAAGCAGTTGTTGCTGTGCATACTGCTATGCTATGGCTTGTTCTCAGAGGCTCAGACCTCCAATAGGCAGTTTGCATTGACTTTGGACGGAAAAGAAACCACGTTGCTTCAAGCAGGCGATGAGGTGAAGTATGATGCTGAGGGGAATATCTCCATGATTACCGGCTCTGTTGTGCCTACCCTACAGGCCTATCTACCTGCGGTAGAGCAAAATACCTGCATCGGGGTCATCATTTGTGCCGGAGGCGCAATGCGGATGCATTCGTGGGGAAACGATGTAGAAAGCATGGCGCAATGGCTCAATGAGCGGGGAATCGCTGTTATCGGCCTCAAATACAGGCTGAATAATACCCCTTTCAAAATGGCTGCCCCCAAAGCGGAAGGCAAAAAGGAAACTCCCTCTGAAGGCATGCGGATGCTGCTGCCTATTACGAAATTTGGGCAACTGGCGAATGCTAATGCCAATCCTGATCCGTCGGGACAACCGGATAAATATTGTAATCAAGCCATCGACGATGCTCTAAAAGCCATAAAACTTGTACGCTCCCACGCAAAAGAGTGGAGCTTAGATCCTCAGAAGATCGGTTTTCTAGGCTATTCTGCCGGAGGAGGCGTAGCCATTGGGGCAACAGTCAGAGCTGCGGATACTGAAACCATGCCTTCATTTTTGGCCACCTGTTATGGGCCTTCACTGATTGATGTAACAGTGCCCCGCAATGCTCCTCCATTATTTATAGCCACGCGTGTGGAACATCCCAATGTCGCCGCCGGTCTGCTTGCTTTATTCTTGAAATGGAAAGAGGCAGGTGCCAATGCCGAGATATATCTCTATGATGACGGGAAAATGGGCTTTGGCCCCGATGATCAAGGCACTACCTCTGGATTGTGGCGAATGAATTTCTTACGTTGGCTTCAGAATGTATGTCATTAGTAACTTGGCCAATAGATTGGGATAAAAAAACTCCCATAAGCTTCTTTCGACTTATGGGAGGGTAAATGTTTTGTGTCAGGTATCTTTCGTCAGTTCCTGAATACCAGTCCGTCGCCCTTTGCGTCGGCATCGACGATGATGGGCTTGTTGCGGTCTACCTTCTGTGCCAGCAACTTCTTCGAGAGGTCGTTCAGCATGTAGTGCTGGATGGCACGCTTTACGGGACGTGCGCCAAACTCCGGGTCGTAGCCTGCACGTGCCAGGAAGTTTGTGGCGGCATCGGTCAGCTGCAGTTCCACGCCGTTCTCGTGCAGCATCTTCTGCACGTTGCTGATTTGCAGGTTCACAATCTGCTTGATTTCCTTCTCCGTCAGCGGCAGGAACATGATGGTCTCGTCAATACGGTTCAGGAACTCCGGACGGATGGTCTTCTTCAGCATGTTCATCACCTCGCGCTTGGTCTCCTCTATGATTTGGGCTTTGTTTGCCCCGTTCAGCTTCTCCATCTGGCTTTGGATGTATTGGCTGCCCATGTTGGAGGTCATGATGATGATGGTGTTCTTGAAGTTCACCGTGCGGCCCTTGTTATCGGTCAGGCGTCCGTCGTCCAATACCTGCAAGAGGATGTTGAACACGTCGGGGTGCGCCTTCTCAATCTCATCAAACAAGACTACCGAATACGGTTTCCGTCTTACGGCCTCGGTCAACTGACCACCCTCGTCGTAGCCCACGTATCCGGGAGGCGCTCCTATCAGACGCGACACGGTATGCTTTTCCTGATACTCGCTCATGTCGATACGCGTCATCATCGACTCGTCGTCGAAGAGGAACTCCGCCAAAGCCTTAGCCAACTCCGTCTTGCCGACACCCGTGGTGCCCAGGAAGAGGAACGAACCGATAGGCCGCTTGGGGTCTTGCAGTCCGGCACGGCTGCGGCGCACGGCATCGGCCACGGCCTCGATAGCCTCGTCTTGCCCGATGACCCGCTTGTGCAACTCATCCTCCAGATGAAGGAGTTTCTCGCGTTCGCTTTGCAGCATCTTGCTCACGGGGATGCCCGTCCAGCGCGATACCACGTCGGCAATGTCCTCGGCATCCACCTCTTCCTTGATCATGGCCTTGTCGCCCTGCATCTGGTGGAGCTTCTGCTGAGTCTCCTCGATTTCCTTGTTCAAGGCTTGGAGCTTTCCGTAGCGTATTTCGGCCACCTTGCCGTAGTCGCCTTCGCGTTCGGCCTTGTCGGCTTCAAACTTCAGTTGTTCTATCTCTACCTTGTTTTGCTGGATTTTGTTCACCAGCGTTTTCTCGCTCTGCCATTTGGCCTTGTACGAACTCTCCTGCTCCTTCAGTTCGGAGAGTTCCTTGCCTATCTGTTCCAGCTTGGCGGTGTCATTCTCCCGCTTGATGGCCTCGCGCTCAATCTCCAATTGCTTGATCTTACGCGTGATTTCATCCAGTTCCTCGGGCACAGAGTCCACCTCCATGCGGAGCTTGGCGGCAGCCTCGTCCATCAGGTCGATGGCCTTGTCCGGCAGAAAACGGTCGGTGATGTAACGGTTGCTCAACTCTACGGCGGCAATGATGGCATCGTCCTTGATGCGCACATGGTGATGGTTCTCATACCGTTCCTTCAATCCACGCAGAATGGAAATGGTGCTTAGCGTGTCCGGCTCGTTCACCATGACTACCTGGAAACGCCGCTCCAAGGCCTTGTCCTTCTCGAAGTACTTCTGATACTCGTCCAGCGTCGTGGCGCCAATGCTCCGCAGTTCGCCGCGCGCCAAGGCAGGCTTCAGGATGTTGGCGGCATCCATGGCGCCCTCGCCCTTTCCGGCCCCCACCAGCGTGTGGATTTCGTCGATGAAGAGGATGATGTTGCCATCGGACTTCTTCACCTCGTTGATGACAGCCTTCAGACGTTCCTCAAACCATATCCAAGGAGTACACCTGCTTGTTCTTCAGATTCTCCGGCACGTCGCCGCGAAGGATTCGATGGGCCAGTCCCTCCACGATGGCCGTCTTACCCGTACCCGGCTCGCCTATCAGAATAGGGTTGTTCTTGGTACGGCGGCTCAGAATCTGGAGCACCCGGCGGATTTCCTCGTCACGGCCAATGACCGGGTCAAGCTTGCCGGTGCGGGCGGCTTCGTTCAGGTTGATGGCATACTTCTCCAACGCCTGGTACGTGTCCTCGCTCGACTGAGAGGTCACCTTGTCGCCCTTGCGCAGTTCCTCGATGGCCTTGCGCAGTTCGCTTTCCGTCATCCCTGCGTCTTTCAGTATGGAGGATGCCGTGCTCTTCACGTTCAAGATGGCCAGCAGGACGGGCTCGATGGAGACGAACTCATCGCCCATCTGCTTGGAGTAGTCCATGGCCTTCTGGAAGACTTCGTTCGACTCGCGGCTCAGGTAAGGCTCGGCGCCGGACACCTTGGGGAGCGAATCAATCTGACGGTCGAGCACCAGCGATACTTGCTGCTCGTTGATGCCCAGCTTTTGGAAGATAAAGCGGGTGATGTTCTCGCCTGCCTTCATCACTCCGGCCAGCAAGTGCACGGGTTCGATGGCCTGTTGCCCCTTGGTTTGCACCAGGTTCACGGCCTCTTGCACCGCCTCTTGCGCTTTGATGGTAAAGTCGTTGAAATTCATATTGTTTTCTCCTTTCTTGTTTACGAATTAATGTCGGAAAGGAGAACGCAAAATGTCTGCCAGTAAGCGGGTGGAGACAAAATGTCTGATTTTTAGGTGCGTGCATATGACAAAATGTCCTGCTGCCTATTCGGCCTATTCCATAAATATTTGCTACAAAAGCAGAAAAAAGCGGAGAAGAAGTGCAATAAAATCTTACCTTTGCCGTTCATTAGCATGTCCTTCCTTCCTGTAAGATGCAGGTAGTGGCGGGGAATGCGTGTTTTTTAATTGTCATTTCAATGGATACAAATGTGAAATTCCCGGAATACGTGGTGCTGGTCGATGCCGCTTTCCTGCAAAGTGCGGTGCGCGATGTGCGTCGCGTCATGAGCCTTCGGCTTGGGCGACAGCTTCCTCTTTTGGACTTGCCCATGTGGCTTACCTGCCTGCTGCTGGATGCCGGCGTGCGCGGTGCGGATAATGAAGTGCAAATCCTCTTGGCTGATAGCGACGGCCGGCAAGGTGCGTGGGAAGCGTGCCACCCTTCTACACCTGGGGAGGTAGATGGCAAAGCTTGCCGCACTGCGCTTGGTGAGCTGTCTTTTTCTGTTGTTTCAGCCGAGGGATTGGCTTCGTCTCAAAATCTGTATCACGACCTGATGAGGTTGGTGCTGAACGATGCTTCGGTAAGGCGTCTCTTGCTGGTGCCCGCTCCCGGCAAGGATGATTGGCAGGACGTGCTTCCCCAAATGCAGCAAGACCTTGGCTTGACTAATCAAGATTTGGCTGAACGTGTCTGCCTCTTTAGCCTGGAACCGCCCCGTCAAACTTTGCTTTGCCCTTGGTTGCCGTTGGTTTACTCGCTGGCTCACGTCTTTGGTATGCAGGAAGATGAATTTTAAGAAGTAGTCAGTAGATAGTAATCAGTAGTTAGTTAGAATGCTTTAAATTAGTTTCTTCCACCACGCCCTTCCTACTGGTTGCCACTACTAACTACTGATTACTATCTACTATCTACTAACTACTATTTACTGACTACCAACTACTGAATTCTAAACATAATGAACGATTTCCGCCTGAAAGTCTTCCAGTCCGTAGCCCGCAACCTGAGCTTCACGAAAGCGGCGCGCGAACTGTGTGTCAGTCAGCCGGCCATCACCAAGCATGTGCAAGAGCTGGAGGCCGCCTATGGCATGCGTCTTTTCGAGCGCCAAGGCAGCCGCATTGCGCTTACAGATGCCGGCCGCCTGTTGCTGGAGCACTGCGAGCACATTCTGGACGGCTACCGCCATCTGGAATTTGAAATGAACCTCCTGCGCAACCGCTGTGCCGGCGAGCTTCGTCTGGGTGCCAGTACTACCATTGCCCAATATGTACTGCCTCCCGTCCTGGCACGTTTTACCCGCAGGTTTCCCCAAGTACACCTCTCGTTGTTGAACGGCAATTCGCGTGAAGTGGAAATAGCCTTGCAGGAAGGCCGCATCGACCTGGGGCTGGTGGAAGGCATCCACCGCCAGCCGGGCTTGAAGTACACACCCTTTTTGCAAGACGAACTGGTGGCTGTGGTCAGCACCCGTGGCAAGCTCCGTGTGCCCGAAGAAATTATGCCCGGCGACCTGCCCCGTCTTCCGCTGGTGTTGCGCGAAAAGGGGTCGGGTACGCTTGACGTCATTGGCCGGGCGCTGGAGGAGCATGGCATCAAGTTGTCCGACCTGCATGTGCTGATGTACCTGGGCAGCACCGAGAGCATCAAGCTGTTTTTGGAGCATGCCGACTGCATGGGCATTGTATCCGTCCGCTCCATCAGCCGCGAGTTGGCCGAAGGCCGCCTGCGGGTGGTCGAGGTAGAAAGCATGCCGATGCACCGCGATTTTTGCTTTGTCCGCCTGCAAGGCCAGGAAGGCGGCTTGGCGCAAACCTTCGAGCTGTTTGCGGTGAGTTAAATGGGAATTTAGCGCGCGCAAGCGCGCTTTAATGAAGAATTAAGAATGAAGAATGATGAATTCTCAGGGATGCAGATGCAATGGTAACTGAATTCCCCTCCTCCTGGGAGGAGGGGTGGCACGAAGTGACGGGGTGGTAGGTTGTTATCACATCTTATTTTCAATAGGTTATATTCTACCTACCACCTCCCCTTCGGGTACTCCTCCTCCCAGGAGGAGGAGAATTCAGTTACTTTCCTAATTCTTCATTCTTAGTTCTTCATTCTTCATTTCGGGGCTACGCCCCGATAAATTATCATTTCTAAATGTATAACTATTCATGGATAAGCAAAAAGTACACATCAGGGCAGTGAAGCCGGAAGATATTCCTGCCATAACACAGATTTATAATGAATACATTCTGCACAGTGTGGCCTCTTTCGAGGTGGAGGCAGTGACAGAGGCCGAGATGTTGCGCCGTATGCAGGGCATTGTGCCTGCCTGTCCTTACTTTGTGGCAGAGGTCGATGGCAAGGTGGCGGGCTATTGCTATGCCCACCCGTGGAAAGAACGTCCTGCTTATTGCCATACGTTGGAGACAACCATTTACTTGGCGCCTGCCTATACAGGCAAGGGCATAGGCCGGTTGCTGATGGAGCGCCTCATGGCGGAGTGTCGCGCGATGCCCGGTTGCCATGCCTTGGTGGCTTGCATCACGGCGGAAAACGAAGCCAGTTGTGCCCTCCACCGCAAGCTGGGCTTCCAGCAAGTGTCGTGCTTCAAGGCTGTGGGGCGCAAGTTCGGGCGATGGCTCGATGTAGTAGACTACGAGTTTGTGTACTCGGAAACTTTGCCGGCAGAATAACTTTAGGTTATAGCCTATAGGGAGAAACGATTGGCGTATCTGCGTGTCCTGCCTTATCTTTGCACCCGCAAAAAAACGGAAATATTAAAACGAACATAAAGGTAAAGACGTATGATGACAATGTTGCAAGCGCGCAGAAAAGCAATCTATGTAGGGTTGGTAGCCCTGCTTCTGATATTCCTGTTGTTGGACTATGTGCCCGGTCTGTCGGCCTATGCCGCGTGGGTCACTCCGCCGGTAGCTCTGTTTCTGGGGTTGGCTTTCGCCTTGGTGTGCGGGCAGGCACATCCCAGGTTCAATAAAAAAATGTCCAAGTACTTGTTGCAATACTCCGTGGTAGGGCTTGGCTTCGGCATGAACCTGCACGCCTCGCTGGCTTCGGGCCGTGAGGGCATGGAGTTTACCATCCTGTCGGTCTTCGGCACCCTGCTGATAGGCTGGGTGATAGGGCGTAAGCTGCTGAAGGTGGGTCGCGACACGTCGTACCTCATCAGTTCGGGTACTGCCATTTGCGGCGGCAGTGCCATTGCGGCAGTAGGTCCTGTGCTGCGGGCCAAGGATAGCGACATGTCGGTGGCACTGGGCACCATCTTCGTGCTCAATGCCATTGCCCTGTTCATCTTCCCCGTTGTCGGCCATGCGCTGGGCATGAGCCAGCAAGACTTTGGCACATGGGCAGCCATTGCCATCCACGACACCAGCTCGGTGGTGGGCGCGGGGGCGGCCTATGGAGAAGAAGCGCTACGCGTGGCCACCACCATCAAGCTGACCCGCGCGTTGTGGATTATTCCCGTAGCCATCCTCACCTCGTTCATCTTCAAAAGCAAAGGGCAGCGTGTCAGCATCCCCTGGTTCATCTTCTTCTTTATCCTCGCCATGGTGTTCAACACCTATGTGCTTGGCACCTCCGCCACGGGCATTGCCATTGGCAATGGCATCAACGACCTTGCCCGCAAGATGCTGACCGTTACGCTGTTCTTCATTGGCGCCTCCCTGTCGCGCGACGTGCTTCGCACCGTAGGCCTCCGTCCGCTGGTGCAGGGCGTACTGCTGTGGGTGGTCATCAGCCTGGGCACGCTGGGGTACATCTATTGGCGGTGAGGTAAATGGGAATTTAACTATGTGTTTACGATGGCACGCAGATGACGCAGACGGGCGCAGATGACCGCAGATTCTTAAGGGCTGCGCCATGTATCTGTCATTCTGAACACAGTGAAGAATCTCCTATTATGTGAGAGATGCTTCACTAACGTTCAGCATGACGAAAAGAAAAAATCTGCGTAAATCTGCGCTCGTCTGCGTCATCTGCGTGCCAACAAAATGCACAACGCAGCCCGCTAAATTATCATTTGCTTTAACAATATTCCCTATCTTTCCAGGCTATTTCCCCCATTCTCTACCGTATCTTGTCCGTATTTCCTACGGTCCACCTCCGACCTAATACGCCGATGGATTATCGGACTTGTGTCGGACTTGTATCGGAGGAGAGTCGGAGGTGGTACGTAGTTGAAGTGTGTTTGTTGCGGCAATATATTGAATTATAGGTGGTTACGCATGTTTATCGGGATGTTTTTTGTAAGAAAAAGAGAATTATAGAAGTTTTTCATGTAAGTATTTTTGCTATTGTGCTGTGAGTAATGTCTGAATTTTAATATGTTTACATTCCAAAGAGGATAACGGTAGTGCATAGCGGTTACTTCGGTTGTGGCTTGCTGAAGTATTTTGGAGAGAGCAGCAAATAATTTACCCTTTTTTATATAACTTTGCCTTGCATAATGTGCATGGCGGTTCTATGCGCGGCCTGTTTACCATGATAACAACCATGAACCTTCCACTCCTTATGCTTGAAGATAATAAGATAATACCAAATGTAGAAAAGTCCATCATGTCTGCGGTTAAAAAACGAATAGACGAACACAAGTTAGTCCTCCGGTTGACAGAAGGAGATGAAGCCGCTTTCTGCGAATTGTATGCCATGTACAAAAGCCGGTTGATTTTTTTTGCCATGCGTTTCCTTAAGTCGCGCGAGTGTGCCGAAGATGTCTTCCAGGAAGTTTTCATACACATTTGGCAAAGCCGTCGGTTTATCGACCCCAATGCTTCATTTTCATCTTATTTATATACGATTGTCCGTAATCGGGTGTTGAACCAACTTCGTGACTTGGAAAATCATGACAAGCTGAAATCCCAGATACTGTCGCAAGCGGTGGATTGCAACAATGATGTGAAAGATTATATATTAGCCAATGATTTGCAAGACTTGTTATCGGTCGCTTTGCAGCAACTCACGGCACGGCAACGTGAAATTTTCCGGATGAGCCGTGAGGAGCAGATGTCGCACCGGGAGATAGCCGAGGCTTTGGGCATTTCGGTATACACTGTGCAAGAGCATATCACGTCTTCACTCCGCATCTTGCGTGCCTATTTGCAAAAGTATTCGGCCATGGGGCAGACTTGATTCTGCTGTTAATTTGCTTGGATTGCTGGCAATGACTGCTAAAGTTTCCTAAATGCTCCCCCGGTAAGTACGGGTTGTTGTGTATTATTCATAAGGATGTAATAAGAAAGACATAGAATTGTAATGTGTTTATATTCTGATTTTGATTATGGAGAAGAATAAAAAAATACAGTTTTGGCAACGCTATATAGACGGTCTGTATACGGCTGAAGATGTGGAAGAGTTGCGGAAGATGGAGCGGGATTCGCCTGCCGACGAATGGTTGGACGATGTAGCCAAAGAGGTATGGGAAGAGTCGGCCTTGCTGCCGCCTGATACAGACGTGGAGCGTGAAAGGCACAAGGAGGAAGCGCGTCGGCTGTTACGGCGAATCAACCGGGACAGAAAAACGCTTTTCCGCCGGTGGGCCATTGCCTTAACCGGCGTGGCAGCCATGATTTGTTTGGTATGGGGCGGGCTGAAGTATTGGCATGTCGATAGCGGACAAAGTGTGATGTGGTTGGTCGCTGCCACTTCGTATGGTGAGCAGAAAGAAGTTATCCTGCCGGACAGCACGCGCTTGATATTGAATGCTTGTTCACAAGTCCGTTATCCCGACCGTTTTGTGGGGGAAAGCCGTAAGGTAGAGTTGGAGGGAGAAGGTTACTTCCAAGTAACGCACCGCGACGAACAGCCCTTTATTGTGGCCACTCAGGCTTTTGATGTGCTTGTACTGGGCACTTGCTTCAATGTGAAAGCCTATGCGCCGGATGAAATTGTATCCGTAGATGTGGAAAGCGGCAAGGTGCAGGTGGATTTGCCGGAAGCGATGATGCGCTTGAAGGCCGACGAGCAGATTTTGATTAACAGGCTTTCTGGCGAATACCGCAAGCAACACCATGAGCAAGACGTTGCTGTATGGCGGAATGGTGGATTGCGTTTCGATGCTACGCCCATCCGCGATGTGGCGAAGGTATTGGAGCGCCGCTACAATTGCCGCATCACCTTTGCTGCCGGCCAAGAGTTCGATAACTTTATTTCCGGCGAACATGACAACCAAAGCCTGGAAGTGGTACTTCAATCCATAGAGTTCGTCAGTGGCATACACTACCGTGTCAACGGAAATCAAGTACTTTTATATAAAAATCCCCAATAGCAACATGGTTGAGGAAGGCCTGCTCTGGCATTACATAACGATGTATGTATAAAAAATGTTAACCGTCCCCCTGTACTTCCTTTCGGGTGTGTATTACAGGCAAAGGCTCCTATTGCAAAATGGCTACAGGAGTTTTCATTATTGTCTAACTAAAAAAGGAATTATATGAGAGCAGAGACTTAAATCTACTACAAAAAATAGAGGCAACTCCAAGAGCTACCTCTATACGTGTTGCAAATGTTTCCCGTCATTCATCCGTTTCGACACTCGTATGTATAATCGGGGATAACATTGTGCCCTTTGTTTCTAATAATTTAATTAAACCATTAAAAACGTACAAAGTTATGAATTATCTTTCGTCGTGGAAGAAGAAAAATAGAAATGTAAATTCATTTTTAGTTTTTTTGCTATTTGTATGTATATCCATTGCACCCGTGTGTGCACAGGAACAACATACTGAACGAATCACGCTGAATGTGGAGAATGCTGACCTGGAGCAGGTCTTGAAAGAGATAAGCAAGCAGACAGGCTTAAAGTTTTTCTATGATCAAGGCGTAGTGGACCGCTCGCCCAGCGTAACTATTCAGGTAGACAACGCTTCCGTTGCATCGGTTTTAGACAAGGTATCCACACAAACCGGACTAAGTTTCAATAGGAATCAAAATACAATTACGGTAGGCCAACCCAAAGCAGGTACTACGCCCGATACAGCCCCTAAGTTGAGAACCTTGAAGGGGCAAGTGGTCGATGCTTCCGGCATGTCGGTTATTGGCGCTAATGTGCTTGTCAAGGGAACTACTAATGGTGTGATAACCGATGTAGATGGAAACTATACATTACAGAATGTACCTGAAGACGCAAAAATACAGATTTCTTATATAGGTTATCAGACCATAGAGTTTGCTGCTAGTGACCCTAAACTGGCAAGAGTGGCTTTGGCCGAAGATTCTGAGATGCTGGATGAGATCGTCGTAGTAGGCTATGGAGTACAGCGTAAAAGAGACGTTACTACTTCCATATCATCCATGAAAGCGAGTGAATTGGCGGTTCCTGTGTCGAGTGTAGATCAGGCGATTGTGGGGAAAATGGCAGGTGTACAAGTGACGCAACCTAATGGTATTCCAGGTGGTGGTTTGACCATTAAAGTAAGAGGCAGCGGCAGTATTACGGCTGGTACGGAGCCGCTGTATGTGGTTGACGGCTTCCCTATGTCTACTGAAGCAGGTGATGGAACCGGCCAGAAGGTGTCTCCTCTGAGTACCATTAATATGAACGACATTGAGTCGATAGAAGTGCTGAAAGATGCTTCTGCAGCTGCTATTTATGGTTCTCGTGGTGCCAATGGCGTGGTGATTATAACAACAAAAAGAGGCAAAGAGGGTAAAGACATGAAACCTACTATTCAATATGATGGCTATGTAGGTTTCCAGCAGCGCACGAAAAAGATTGATATGCTGAATGCTTATGAGTATGCGCAGTTGTCGTATGATGCACATAATAATGCTTATTTGGATCTTTTGGCCAGTAAGGGATTGGAAGGAAGCATAACGGACACCAATGAAGAACGCAATGTAAAGTTGGGAAATAAACCGGATGTCGTGAATCAGGCTTATTTGTTGCCACCCGAGATTATGCCTTATATTAACGGTGAAAAGGGCTTGACAGACACGGATTGGCAAGATGAAGTGATGAGAACTGCAGTGACGCATAGTCACAATCTCTCTTTGTCTGGCGGGAATCAGTCAGTAAGATATTTTATTTCGGGTAATTATGCCCGGGAAGAAGGCATTGTTATCGGGTCGGATTTCAGGCAGATGGGTGCCCGTGGTAAGGTAGATGTTAATTATAAGAAGTTTGCGTTTGGTACTAATCTGTCTTTTAATCATTCCCTTTATGACATTGTGCCTACAGAGGACCGCTTTAAGGAGGAAACGATTGTGGCCTCGGCTTTGGCCATGTCTCCTATAATGCCGGTTTATAATGCTGACGGCTCTTATAATTTTGATCAATACAGGTGGCAATATGCCCAGCCGCAGATTGTGAATCCGGTGGCTCTGGCTAACGAGAAAAAAGACCAGATGAAACGTTATCGTTTTTTGGGCAATGCTTATGGGGAGTATGAATTGCTTGACGGCTTGAAGTTCAGGACAAGTTTTGGTGTGGACTTTAACAGCTATAGCCGTTCTTATTATCGTCCGTCTACATTGCCTACCTCATTGAATCCTACGCCACCTTCTATTCCGGAAGGCACTAAGCGGGATAAGAATCTGCTGAATTGGATTTGGGAAAATACGTTGTCTTACAATAAAACATTCCACAAGAATCATCAGGTTTCTGCTGTAGCAGGCTGGTCTGCACAGAAAGAATCGGTGAATTCTTCTCTGATTTCCGGTACAGGTTATCCCAATGACTTGGTGCATACAGTTAATGCAGCTACTTCTATTACCGATTGGGATGCAACGGCTTATGAGTGGTCTTTATTGTCTGCTTTGGCACGTGTGCAATATTCTTATAAAGGGAAATACATGCTTTCTGGTGCTTTGAGAGCTGATGCGTCATCTCGTTTCGGACAGAATAACCGCTGGGGTACCTTCCCCTCTGTTTCTGCTGGGTGGTATGTGAGTGAGGAAGATTTTATGAAAGCAACATCTTCTTGGCTGACATCATTGAAACTGCGTGCCAGCTATGGCGTCAGCGGCAATTTTAACATTGGTAATTATGAGTATTATGCTCTTTTAGGGCAGGCTAATTATGTATTGGGCAAAGGAGAAGGTGCATTGTCTAATGGATTGTATCCTTCGACGGCAGGGAATCCGGATTTAGGTTGGGAAAAAACTGCTATGTTCAACTTCGGTTTAGAATTTGGCTTGTTTGATATGCTGACGTTTGAACTGGATGTTTATACTAGTACTACCAGTGATATGCTGTTGGATGTGCCAGTAGCCGAATTCTCAGGTTTTAGTACTGTACCGATGAATATTGGTAAGGTTAAGAATAAAGGTGTTGAGTTCTCTTTATTTACCACCAATACATGGGGTGATTTTACGTGGAATAATCGTTTTAATATTTCGGCTAATAGAAATGAAGTGGTAGACTTGGGCGGAGTTGATGAAATGATTACGACACAAGAAAGTGTGACTTTTATAACCAAAGTAGGCGAGCCGATCGGTAATTATTATACGTTGGTAACCGATGGCGTTTTTGCCAATCAAGCGGAGATTGATAATTCTCAAGACCCGGATATTACTAAACGGGAGCATGCCCATGTAAGTGGGGCTAAACCTGGAGATTTCCGTTTCAAGGATATGGATGGCAATGGGGAAATTGATGAAAATGACCGGACTATTACGGGAAACTACATGCCTGATTTTACTTATGGTTTTTCTACAGAATTAATGTATAAGAATGTCGATTTGTCTGTATCGTTACAGGGTGTGCAAGGTAATGAGATAGCTAACATATTCCGCCGTTACATCAATAATATGGAAGGCGGTGGGAACTGTCAGGTCGATGCTTTAGACCGTTGGAAATCTGAAAGTAATCCTGGAAGCGGGCAAGTAGTAAGGGCTAATAGAAGTGCCACAGGAATGAATGGGACAACATCAACCTGGCACATAGAGGATGGCTCTTATTTGCGCATAAAGAATATAACTTTGGGTTATACTTTGCCGGAAAAATGGTTGGCTAAGTCCGGAATCAATAGGGCACGCATCTACTTTTCGTCACAAAACCCCTTTACTTTTACAAAATATAGCGGGTATAATCCGGAAGTGAATATGAAAGGAACTTCTCTTACTCCGGGTATTGATTATGGAACTTATCCATTGGCTAAATCGTTTGTATTTGGATTGAATGTAACTTTTTAAAGTTGAAAGACTATGAATCATAAATATTGCTTGGCAGCCTTATTGGGCTTATTGTTTACTACAAGTTGTAGTGACTTTTTGGATTTGACACCTATTTCTGAAGCTTCTTCAGGGAATTATTATAAAAACGCTTCGGATATAGAGTCTGCTTTGTCGGGTTGCTATTCTGCATTACAAGACAATGAATTGTATGGAGAAAGGTTAAATGCTATGACAGAATTGCGTTCTGATAATATTGAAGATATTAACCCTGGTGGCTCGGGCGGCATTTTTTATTTCATTGACAAATTCACAGTGACTTCAGGAAACGATGTTATTCGTAGTGTATGGAAGGGGCTGTATAATCAGATTTATCGTTGCAATAATGTATTGGCTTTTTCCAATGTGATTGCTGATGAAGGATTGAGGCGCCGATATGAGGGAGAAGCATCATTTTTGCGTGCTTTGGCTTATTTCAATGTCGTACGCCTGTGGGGGGATGCTCCTCTGATTTTAGAACCGATTTCTGCACAGGATGCAGTGAAATATGGCCGTGATCCTGTCATAGAGATTTATGCTGCGATAGAAGATGATTTGAAGCAAGCCATGGATAAGCTGGAGCCTACTTTGCCGGATGATGAACTTGGCAGAGCTACCTCTGTAGCAGCAGCGGCTCTGCTGGGGAAGGTTTATTTGACAGAGCAAAAATGGCCTGAGGCAGTAGATTTGTTGGATGGACTGATAAGTGCCCATGGGTCGCAATATGGCTTGTTGGAGCATGTGGCCGATGTCTTTAGCGTAGATAATGAAATGAATAAGGAAATATTGTTTGCTGTCCGATGGTCGAAAAGCATTGTGGGCGAGGGACATAGTGCCTATAATGATTATTTCCGTGACGATAAGACTCTGATGGATAATGGCTTGAAAGACGCTTATGAAGATACGGACGAACGCAGGGCATTGATAGAGTATAAACAGGTGGACTCTAACAACAACGTGATAGCTAAATATTATGATACTTTTGATCCTTCCACTTCTACAGTGGGGTTTGATATTCCACTGTTGAGATGGGCTGATGTGCTGCTTATGGCAGCAGAAGCCCATAATGAGGTAGCCTATGACGGGTCTCAAGAAGGGGTGGCTATGAAATATCTGAATGAGGTAAGAAGGCGTGCAAAAGCCTCTGAGTATGATGTAGCAACACTGTCAAGCCAAGAATCTTTCCGTGCGGCAGTCCTTTTGGAGAGGCGTTTGGAAATGCCATTTGAAATGCACCGTTGGTTTGATTTAGTGCGAACAGAT
Organism: uncultured Bacteroides sp.; assembly: GCA_949288715.1. Lineage (GTDB taxonomy): Bacteria > Bacteroidota > Bacteroidia > Bacteroidales > Bacteroidaceae > Bacteroides. Next base: position 64,909 of record CASELH010000021.1, read on the forward strand.
ACGGCTATAGAGGCAATGGCTAAAGTTGGACTAACCATAACGAAAGAAGACTACTTGTATCCTCTGCCTAAAACTGAGGTGGATTTGGTTAATGATCCTGCTAAATTCCCTCAAAATCCTGGATACAATTAAGAGCCTGTTTAAATTTTCCTCTTTTAAGTTTTTATCAGCCCCTTTTTAGCCTTTTTCCGGTCTCTTTTCCTGTTGTTATTCGTCGCGTAGCCCGCTACGCTCCTCATGACAACAGAAAAATATCCTCGAAAACAGCCCTCAAAATGAGGCTGAGCAAAATTTAAACAGGCTCTAAGAGAGTCGTAACTTATAGGATAGTTTTTAGAGAATGTTTTGAAAGGCAGGGATAACAATCCTATTCTTGCAATATGGATTTTTAGGGTTATCCCTGCCCTTTTTGTCTCATTAAAGTTAGATTTTACCATAAAATGACTATAAAAAGATTCTTTTTTTTATGCCTTTGTACAGCTTTGGGGCATATCTATGCTTTATCTATGGAGCAAGATGCCCATTCATGGAAAAAAGGGTGGTTTGAAATACATCATATCAATACTAAATTGGGAAATGCGACCTTTTTTATTTTCCCAGATGGGACTACTTTGTTGTATGATGCCGGAGAACTGCCGTGGAGTACTTTTTCAGATGAAAAGAAAGCTGAGTATTGCGTGCAATGGACCGATACGCTTTCTGCAGGTAGAAAAATAGTTGAATATATTAAACAGGTATCTCCTAATCCTGCGAGGATTGACTATATGGTAGTGTCTCATTTTCACGATGATCATTATGGTTCTTATACGTTGGATAGGCAGAAATCTATTAAAGGAGATTATTTTCTGTCTGGCGTGACAGAAATTTTTGAATATCTTGATGTCGGGTGCTTGATTGACCGTGGATATCCTTCCTATGACTATCCGGTGAATTTGGCTGACTATTATGAGAACAATAAGAGTTTTTGTAATTATAGGCGTTTTGTAGAGTCGCTATTGGCAAAAGGTAAAACTTTAGTAGAAGGATTGGAAGTTGGGAGTACACGGCAAATTGCCATGAGAAAGGGGAGCAATACCTTTTTTGAAGTACGTAATTTAAAAAAGGACCTGCAATATTGGTCAGAAAGCGGGAATAAAACATTTAAGGGAAAATTGCTGCTAAAAGATGGAAAATTCAATGAAAATCCATTGAGCATAGCTCTGTTATTTTCGTATGGCAATTTTAGGTATTATATCGGTGGAGATATCTCGGGAGTGGACGATTGGCCAGATGTTGATTTGGAAACGCCTTTGGCTTCTGTGGTAGGTGAAGTGGATGCCATGTCTCTGCATCATCATGGTTATAAAGATGCAAGCAATGCTTTTTTCTTAAAGAGTTTGAATCCTTCTGTTATTATACAACCCTCTTTACATAAGCCTCATTTTCAAAAGAATGTTTTATTAAATTTGAAAGAGCAAGGCGGTGATGTTTTTGCATTAAATTGTCCCGATAATGTTTCAGATGAGCTTCATGAACTGATGGAGATTACTCATAAAGATTGTAATCTGCATGTGGTTATTCGTGTTGCTCCTGGAGGGGAAATGTTCTATGTGGATACATATGAGCCCACTGTGCCTCAGCGGGAAAAGAAGAATATATTCGGACCTTATTATTCATCTCAAAAATAAATGTTTATGAAATTCTATAAAATTGTTGCTGTCTGCGTTTCTTTGTTTTTATTTTCATGTGCAGAACATTATAAAGAAAATGTATATGACTCTCATTCAGTTGATGTGGTTGAGGCTATAGGCAATGACGGAGTCCTTGTCGTATCCCACCGTGGAGATTGGCGGAATGCGCCTGAAAATTCCTTGCAGGCTATTCAAAACTGCATAGAAATGGGAGTCGATATGGTGGAAATAGACTTGAAAAGAACAAAAGATGGGCATTTGGTATTAATGCATGACAAGACAATCGATCGTACGACTACAGGAAAAGGCCGACCGGAAGACTATACATTGAAAGAGTTGAAAGAATTTTATTTGCGTGGAGGAGCAGGACATAAAACTCGACATAAAATTCCAACTTTTGAAGAAGTGATGCTTTTATGTAAGGGCAAAATTATGGTCAATGTGGACAAGGGGTATGAATATTTTAAAGAAGCGTATGCCATATTAGAAGAAACGGGCACTATAAACCAATGTATAATTAAGTCTGATTTGCCTTATGAAACCGTAATAAAAGAACAGGGTGAGGTGTTGAGTAAAGTAATTTTTATGCCTGTTATACAATTGCATAAGGCTGGTGCAGAATCCATAATAGATGGCTATGTGGAAAATATGAAGCCTGCGGCTTTTGAGTTAGTATTTGATAATGCAACGCCAGAGGTACTTCGACTTATTGGAAAAGTGCGTGACAGTGGTGCTGCGATTTTTATAAATTCGCTATGGCCAGAGCTGTGTGGCGGTCATGATGATGACCGTGCCGTAGAATTGAAAGAATGGGATGAAAGTTGGGGATGGATAGTAGCCCAAGAAGCAAAATTCATACAAACAGATCGTCCTCATTTATTATTAGAGTATTTGAAGGATAATGGTCTTCATAGATAAAAAGTAAAAACGCGAAATAAGATGTTGAAATATATTGTTGATTTCTATAAGGTTTCCCCAATGAAATCTTGTAGTGGTGAGACTTTATCCGAACAGAAGAACCGATTGAATCGTTTACAGTGGTCTACTTTCCTTGCAGCTACTGTAGGATATGGCATATATTATGTATGCCGTCTTAGCTTAAATGTGGTGAAGAAACCTATTGTAGAGGAAGGAATCTTTACAGAGACAGAATTGGGAATTATTGGCTCGGTGCTGTTCTTTACTTATGCTGTAGGCAAACTGACCAACGGGTTCTTGGCAGACCGCAGTAACATCAACCGTTTTATGTCGACGGGGTTGCTGGTGACGGCATTGGTCAACTTATGCTTGGGCTTCATCCATTCGTTTGTGCTATTTGCTATCCTTTGGGGCATTAGTGGCTGGTTTCAGTCAATGGGTGCTGCTTCGTGTGTAGTGGGACTTTCACGTTGGTTTGATGACAAGAAACGAGGCTCTTTCTATGGCTTTTGGAGCGCGAGCCACAATATTGGCGAGGCATTGACCTTCATTGTGATAGCGTCTATTGTGGGTGCATTGGGCTGGCGGTATGGCTTTCTGGGTGCAGGTATGATTGGCCTTGTTGGGGTGTTGATTGTATGGCGTTTCTTTTACGACACACCGCAAAGCAAGGGCTTGCCTGCCGTGAATGTTCCGAAAGCAGAGGTACACGTACCGGATACAGCCGATTTCAACCGGGCACAGAAAGCGGTGTTGCGCAATCTTGCTATATGGATTCTGGCACTTAGCAGTGCTTTCATGTACATCAGCCGTTATGCAGTGAATAGTTGGGGAGTATTCTACTTGGAAGCGCAAAAAGGGTATGATACACTGGATGCAAGTTTCATTATCTCCATCAGCTCAATATGTGGTATCATCGGCACAATGTTCTCCGGTGTAATTTCCGACAAATTATTTGGCGGACGGCGGAATATGCCTGCGCTGATATTTGGTTTAATGAATGTGGCTGCCCTTTGTCTGTTTTTGTTGGTTCCGGGTGTGCATTTCTGGCTGGATATTGTGGCAATGATATTGTTTGGTTCAGGCATAGGCGTATTATTGTGCTTTTTGGGCGGGCTAATGGCGGTAGACATTGCGCCACGCAATGCTTCGGGCGCAGCTTTGGGCATTGTTGGCATTGCCAGCTATGTCGGTGCAGGCGTGCAAGACATTATGAGCGGATTGTTGATAGAAGGTAATAAACAAATGGTAAACGGTGTAGAGGTATACGATTTTACTGCCATCAACTGGTTTTGGATAGGGGCTGCATTGCTCTCCGTCATTCTGACATTGTTTGTATGGAATGCCAGTAAAAAGTCAAAATGATGTTTTATCTTACAACTTTAGGAAACGTATGAACCGATACGGATATTATGGTATGTGGCTGATGCTGACTGTATGCCTGGCGAGTACAGTCTGCAAAGCCCGTGCGCAAGCCGCTGCCGATTATACCACTTGGCTGAAGGTGGGCGTGCAACATGACGTGGGCAAACGACTGGGGTTGTCCGGTGGCTTGGAGTGGCGGACCAAAGACCATGTCGGCCTAACCGACCGCTTGGGACTGGACATCGCCGCCCAATATGAGGCACTTTCGTTTCTGAAGGTAGGCGTGGGGTATGAAGTGCATTACCGCAATCGGGGGGAGGCCGGATGGAAGTTCCGTTACCGATATCATGCCGACGGAACGCTTTCGGCCAAATGGATTCGGATGAAGTTTGCCTTACGTGAACGCTTTCAGCATACGTGGAATAGAGAGGAAAAGGAATTCCGGCTCCGTTCCCGCCTGAAGATTTCGTATGACATCCGCCATTGCAAGGCAGAACCTTACGCTTCCGTGGAGATGTACAACGGATTGGGACGGGGCGAGGGCTTTGGAGTGGCGCGTATGCGTTACAGAGCAGGTAGCACACTTCCATTGTTCTCGGAGCGTTGGAAAGCGGACGTGTTCTATTGCCGACAATGGGAAAAGGATGGCCGGAAGAATATCTTCGGCATTGATTGTGTTTATAAGTTCTAAAGGTATGCGTTTGGTTAATTTGTAAATATACTGACCTTTGCATGTATCAATAGTGGCTGTTGTTATATATCTAATGATTACAGTCACTATTGTTTTGAGGGTGTATCAAAACAAAAAAGAATAATCTTTTAGACGCGGATTGAGCGGATTTCACGAATTAATAATCCGCATCATCCGCTGAATCCGCGTCTAAAAAATATTAAATTGTCACTTCCTTCTCATTTCGACACACCCCTTATGTTATTTGCCAAACTACATGCTTGTCTGTGTCATCTCATTTTCTTCAGCGGCTATTGGATTCTCGATGAGAATTGTGAATGATGAGTATTGTTGAATATTATAATTCTGAAATGAAATTCAAGATTTAAGTCATTGATTCACAAAATGTATTGAAATTGTTTTCAAAATAATTCTCATTTTTTCATCGAAAGGTTTTGTTGTTTCAAAAATAGCTCATATCTTTGCAATCGGAAAACGAAAGATAATCGGTTGTGTTTTCTGAATTGGTGGGTATTTAGCAGGAATTGCCATGGAAACGCTTGCGGTATTCACAGAAACAAAATTATTTATTAACTAAACTTTATTTTAAAATTATGGGAACTATCAGACAAGGTATCTTGGGAGGATTCTCGGGAAAAGTGGGTACTGTGGTAGGCAGTACATGGAAATCAATCAACTACATGCGGGCATTGGCCGTGAGTGTGCATAATCCGAATACCGTGAAGCAGCAATGCCAGCGGGGGAAGTTCCGGACAGTGGTGCACTTTTGTAAGGCTGTAAAGCCGGTTATTCAAAACGGTTTTCAGGAATATGCATTCAGACAAACGCCTGTGAACGCGGCGATGTCGTACCTGCTGCGCTATGCCGTGGAAGGCTGTGCCGAAAATGTAACGCTGGACTTCAGCAAGGTGCGTGTGAGTCAAGGCAGCCTGACGGCGGCAACAGACGCTACGGTGGACGTGGCAGCGGGCAAGGCTACCTTCAGCTGGACGGACAACAGCGGAGCAGGCGACGCGGCAGGCGATGATGCGGCCATGGTGCTGGCTTACAACAAGGACAGAATGGAGGCGGTGTGCAACGTGTCGGCGGCCACCCGTGCAGACGGCGCGGCAGAACTGACCTTGCCAACGAGTTGGGACGGCGAGGCGCTGGCCATCTACCTGGCTTTCTGCAGCGAAGACAAGCGGGCGTCCAACAGCTTATGCCTGAAAAATGACACGGCAAGTACGGAGCCTGAAGGCCCGGACAGCGGCACCGGCGAGGACGACGGCGACCACCAACTGGGGTAATGTCCGGCTAATGGAGGGCGTGTGACGAGACAAAGGCACAGGAAGAGGGTGTGGATTCCTCGACCGGGTGCCTTTGCTCTGAATATAAAGATGTCGGTTAAGAGTTTAAATTTTGCTCAGCTTTATTTTGAGTGCTGTTTCCGAGGATATTTTTCTGTTGTCGTGAGGAGTGTAGCGGACTACGTGACGAAGGGCAACAGGAAAAGAGACCGGAAAGAAGCTCAAAAAGGGGCTGATAAAAACTTAAAAGAGGAAAATTTAAACAGGCTCTAAACTAAATCTAAAAAATGCACCTGCCGTTTGCATTTCTTCGGGAAAAAAGCGACCTTTGCAACGCTTTATTGCTTAGGACTATTATTTCACACTTTTTTAATACAATAGAGATATGACTAAAAGTGCATTGCAGATTGCGCGGGCTGCTTATCAGCCCAAACTTCCCAAGGCCCTGAAGGGGCACGTGAAGGCGGTAGCCGGCGCAGCTACCCAGTCGGTAGCCGACCAGGAAGCTATCCAAAAGCTTTTCCCCAACACCTATGGCATGCCTCTCATCAAGTTTGAAGAAAGCAGCGAGGCAACCAGTTTCCCTGCTATCAATGTGGGCGTTATCCTTTCGGGCGGACAGGCTCCCGGTGGACATAATGTGATTTCGGGCTTGTTTGACGGCATCAAGAAGCTGAATCCTGAAAGCCGTCTTTATGGTTTTCTGATGGGTCCCGGCGGCTTGGTTGACCATAAGTATATGGAGCTGACTGCCGATATCATTGATGAATACCGTAATACGGGTGGTTTCGACATCATCGGTTCGGGCCGCACGAAGCTGGAGAAGGAAGACCAGTTTGAGAAGGGCTACGAGATTCTGAAGGAACTGGGCATCAAGGCACTTGTCATTATCGGAGGCGATGACTCCAACACGAATGCCTGCGTGCTGGCCGAGTATTATGCTGCCAAGAATTATGGCATTCAGGTAATCGGTTGCCCCAAGACGATTGACGGCGACTTGAAGAACGATATGATTGAGACGAGCTTCGGCTTTGACACGGCTTGCAAGACGTATGCCGAAGTGATTGGCAACATACAGCGCGACTGCAACTCTGCCCGCAAGTACTGGCACTTCATCAAGCTGATGGGTCGCTCGGCTTCTCACATCGCTTTGGAGTGCGCATTGCAGGTTCAGCCCAACGTGTGCATCGTGTCGGAGGAAGTAGAGACAAAGGACATGTCTTTGGACGACATTGTGACCGGCATTGCAAAGGTTGTGGCCGACCGTGCTGCACAGGGCAATAACTTCGGTACGGTGCTCATCCCCGAAGGCTTGGTAGAGTTCATTCCTGCCATGAAGCGCCTGATTGCCGAGCTGAACGACTTCTTGGCTACCAATGCCGAAGAGTTTGCACAGGTGAAGCGTTCGGCACAGCGCGACTACATCATCCGCAAGCTGTCTCCCGAAAACTCTGCCATCTATGCCAGTCTGCCCGAAGGCGTAGCACGCCAGCTGTCTTTGGACCGCGACCCCCACGGCAACGTGCAGGTATCGCTTATCGAAACAGAGAAGCTGCTGAGCGAAATGGTAGGCGCCAAGTTGGCACAGTGGAAGGAAGAGGGCAAGTATGTGGGCAAGTTTGCCGCACAGCACCACTTCTTTGGCTACGAAGGCCGTTGCGCCGCTCCGTCCAACTTTGATGCAGACTATTGCTACTCGCTGGGCTACACGGCTGCCGCACTGATTGCCAACGGAAAGACGGGTTACATGTCGTCCGTGCGCAACACCACTGCTCCTGCCGAAGAATGGATTGCAGGCGGTGTGCCCATCACCATGATGATGAACATGGAGCGCCGCCACGGCGAGATGAAGCCGGTAATCCAGAAGGCTTTGGTGAAGCTGGATGGCAAGCCCTTCCAGTACTTTGCCGCCCATCGCGACCATTGGGCCATGTCGACCGACTATGTATATCCCGGTCCTATCCAATACTTTGGCCCCACGGAGGTATGCGACCAGCCTACTAAGACGTTGCAGCTGGAGCAGGGCAAATGAATAAGTGACAAGTAACATTCCAAAATAGCATAGATAAAAAGTGGAAAGGGGTGCGTCGTGACGACGTGCCCCTTTTGCGTTATAATTTAGGGGGCGGCGTGCGGCAGTTGCCGAAAAAGCCGTATCTTTGCAAGGATATAACCACAGGTGAAAGGATATAGGTGCATGGCTATGAAAACGTCATCTAAACGCAAACCGGCGGCGTCATGTTCCCGCAAGCGGGGAGGAAAGCCACGGGCAAGGGCATCGCGTCCGATGCCCCGTTGGCTGCGTTGGGTGTTGGCTGTCGGCATTGTGCTGGTGTTCGCAGTGGGATTCTATGCTTTCTTTATCCGCCCGTATGCTTACCGCTGGAAGCCCTGTTATGGGCAGAAGGGGTATGGAGTGTGCATGCCTTGCCGCTACGAGGTGCATGGGGTGGATGTGTCCCATTATCAAGGCGTGATAGATTGGGGCAGGGTGGCGGCCGACTCGGTGGGCGACTTCCCATTGCGCTTTGCTTTCCTGAAGGCTACCGAGGGGGGAGACCATGGCGACACGACCTTTTTGCGGCACCTTGCCGAGGCGCGGCGTGCAGGACTGGTGTGCGGGGCTTACCACTACTTTATCCCCACTACGGATGCGAGGCGGCAGGCGGATTTCTTTATCCGCACCGTGCCTTTGCGCAAGGGCGACTTGCCTCCGGTGCTCGATGTGGAGACTTTGGGCAAGCGGTCGCCCCGCGAGTTGAGGGCGGCGGTGAAGGTGTGGCTCAGTCGCGTGGAGCAGCACTATGGCGTGAAGCCTATTCTGTACACTTCCTATAAGTTTAAGATGCGCTACCTCAATGACTCCCTGCTGAATACCTATCCGTATTGGATAGCCCATTACTATGTGGACTCGGTGCGCTACCGTGGGCGGTGGGACTTCTGGCAGCACACCGATGTGGGGCGGGTGCCTGGCATAGAGAAAGAGGTGGACCTCAATGTGTTCAACGGCTCGCTGGACGAGCTGCGGGCACTGACCCTTCAGCAGTGACAGCGGAACATGGCCCAGCGGTTTTGTTCGCGATGTCCGTCGGGCTGTAGCCCTAAGCGTCGGGCTTCTGCCTCTATCAAGGGGATGTCTTCCACATAGAAACCACTCATGAGCAGCAGGGCGCCTTGCTTCATGCGGGCGGCATAGTGCTGCATATCGTTCAGCAGGATGTTGCGGTTGATGTTGGCTATGACGACGTCAAACGGGCCTTTGTCGGCCAGCGAGGAGGCGTCGCCTTGCAGGACTTCAATGCCATCCAGCCGGTTCAGGCGGATGTTTTCCAAAGAATTGCGTACGCACCAGTCATCGATGTCTATGGCAGTGCAGCGGGCAGCTCCCTTCATGCGTGCCAGGATGGCGAGGATGGAGGTGCCGCATCCCATGTCGAGCACATGACACCCGGTGAGGTCCATGTCGAGCAGCTCGTTGATGATGAGGCCGGTGGTCTCGTGGTGGCCTGTGCCGAAGGCCATCTGCGGGTCTATGGTGATGTCATACTCAGCTTGGGGCACATCGTGGTGGAAGGTGCTGTGCACTACACAGCGGTTGCCTATGATGATGGGTTGGAAGAAATTGCGCTCCCATTCTTCATTCCAGTCGCGGTCTTCGGCTTCAAGGAAGTCGTAATCGATGCGGGCATCGGGTAGGGGGAAGTTTTCCAATGCTCGGCGCAGGACTTCTTCGTCGTAGAGACTTTGCTGTATGTAGGCGGCTATTCCGCCGGGTTGCTCCATGAAACTCTCGAAGCCTGCGTCGGCAAGCGTGGCGGAGAGCACATCGTTTACTACCTCGGTGCAAGGGGAGGTGCGGAAGTTGAATTGCAGATACTTCATGGCACAATGTTTGTGTTGGTTGTTTGATGGGACAAAGGTAATGTAAATCCTTCACAATAAATCCTTATTTGTGGGGTTTTACGGGCAAAGTAGGTTAATCCCTGTGAACTTTTCGGGGATAATGGGTGAAATTATGCAATACTTTATTATCTTTGTAACATGAATAAGTGTAGACAATTGAACATTGAACACATAAACCTGACGAATATGAAAAAGATTGTTTTTTTATCGCTTTTTGCCCTGTGCCTTCCGTGGACATTGTGGGCACAGGTTGTGGATGACCTCTACTACGTGCCTTCCAAGAAGACGGAGAAGAAAGAGGTGAAGAAGGAAAACAGGAAGGAGACAATAGTCATGGCTCCGGTGGATGAAGTCGTGGTGAAATCCAATAGTCCTGTATCGGTGGCTGCCTCTGACGGGGTGGCAACGGTGGTAGTGCGCGACCGTAAGGGGAATGTGCGCGACGTGGATGAATATAACCGGCGTTATGAGGCTGACGATTATGAGTTTTCCTACCAGGGTGATACGTTGTATGCGGACGAAAAGCCGTATGACGGACTGGATGGCGAATGGATTGGAGGCTTTGACGGCTCGGCAGACGACTATGAATACGCCACACGCATTATCCGTTTCCGCAATCCACGGTATGCCATCAGCGTGAGCAGCCCGCTTTATTGGGATGTGGTCTACGGGCTTGACACGTGGAACTGGAATGTATATACCGACGGGCTGTATGCTTATGTATTCCCTACGTTCAGCAACCGCTTGTGGTGGGACTGGCGTTTCAATTCTTACGGCTGGTGGGGCTATCCCTATTATTATGACTGGGCTTGGAGCGGCTGGTATGGCTTCAGCTGGGGCTTCGGATGGAGTTCCTCCTGGTGGGGGCCTCATTATTGGCATCACCCGCCCTATTGGGCAGGCCCCGGTCATTGGGGTGGCCATCATTATTGGGGAAATGCGTATACAACACGCCGGTCTTACGGGGGGCTGCGCGCTTCGCATAGCAGCAACAGGGTGGTAACTTCTCCGCGAAGGTCGTCCTCAACCTTGCGGGGCAGCCGGGGCAACCGGGTATCGGCATCGGGCAATACACGCCGCAGCAGTGTTGCCACTCGCAGAAGTTCTTCCAATCGCCGCGTGGTAGGTACACGGACACCGGCATCGTCTTCTGTCAATCGCGCAAGCAGTTCGACCAGGCGTCCGGCAGGAAGGGTTTCTACAACCTCGACGACATCGCGTCGGGGGGCTACCTATACCAGGCCGAGCAGTGTGCGCCGCAATAGTAGTGCTACGTACAATGGCACTACGGGCGTTCGTCGCAGTACTACACGTTCGTCCAGCTATAGCAGAGGGTCGAGCACAATGCCCAACCGCACTTTCAATTATAACAACAGCAATCGTAGAAGCAGCAACAGCTTCAGCACCCCGACGCGTTCTTCGAGCAGCAACCGCTCCAGCTTTTCGTCGGGCAGCAGCATGCGTTCTTCAGGCGGCATGAGAAGCAGTGGCGGAGGTGTCCGTTCGGGCGGTGGTGCAAGACGGAGATAAATCTATTACTTTTACGAGGTAATTAACAAACATAGAGGACCAGAATGAAAAAGAAAGTCATGATAATAGCCCTTGCCCTGCTTGGGGCAACGGGCGTCTATGCACAATCGGCATACGATGCCGGCAAAATAGCCCAGGAGGATTTGAGCGGTACGGCACGGTTTGTGGGCATGGGAGGTGCGATGAGTGCGCTGGGTGGCGATATCTCTACAATAGGGACAAATCCGGCGGGCATCGGCATCTATCGGAGCAATGACGTGATGCTGACGTTGGGATATTCCCTTACGGGTACGGAGTCAGAATTTGGCGGTAATACATTTGAGAAGGAGAAAGCCCGGTGGAATTTGAATAACATCGGTTTTGTGATAGCCAATAAATTCAGCAATATTTCCCCGTTGAGGTATGTGAATTTCGGGTTCAACTATAAGAAGTCGAAGTCGTTCTATAAGAATATGTCCATGCAGGGGTTGCTGGGGGCTGTTTCACAAACTTATGAGATAGCTGCTCTTTCTGATGGATTGACACCTGAGATTTGGGATGATTCCCGTTATGGAGTTTTTGAAGATCCAGATATAGGATGGCTGTCGGCATTGGCATATCATACTTTTTTGGTAGGTCCCAGTCAGACCAATACTCCTACAGGCTATCCGTTGTTGGATGATGCCGGCAATCAGCTTTATGATGGAAACGGTCCTTTGTATGAGGATTATGGCTATTATACAGGTCTTGCGGCGGGATACAATTCTACCTATGGGACATTCCACTCATGGGAGCGTGGAGGAATCGATGAATATGATTTCAATGTATCATTCAATATTAACGACCGGTTTTATTTAGGAGTTACTTTTGGGGCTTACGATGTAAGTTACGATAAACACACTTTCTATGACGAGAACTATGGTAGTGGGGAAGGGTATTTCTTGGAAAGCTTTAACCGGATTCATGGTTCTGGTTTTGATGTAAAATTGGGCACTATATTCCGCCCTATTGAAGCATCGCCGTTACGCATAGGGCTTTCTGTTCATACGCCCATATTTTACAGACTAACCTATGCGACGAGTGCTTATATCCAGTCGGATGTCTATACGGATAGTGATCAGAGTACTACGGGATGGTATGTGAATACTTACGAACAACTGGGCAATAGAGATATGGAGTTTGATTTCCGCCTGCAGACTCCGTGGGTTGTTAATGCCAGCGTGGGCTATACGGTGGGCAACAACTTGGCTTTGGGTGCCGAGTATGAGTTTGAGAACTTCTCGAATATGAAATTCAAGGATGTGAATAATTATGATATGGACCTTGAAACGGACGAAGTGAAGTACACGTTGAAGGGAGTACATACATTCCGCCTGGGTGCCGAGTATAAACCCATTTCTGCTTTTGCTTTCCGCGTAGGCTATAACTATAGTAGCACAGCCTATAAGGCAGATGCTTTTAAGAATATATATTCCAATTCTGTAAGCACCGATACGGAATATGCCAACGATAAGTCGCGGAACACGTTTACGGTGGGTATAGGTTATCGCGGCTCGTTGTTCTACGCTGACCTGGCTTATAAGTATGACATGTATAAGTCGGACTTTTATCCATTCTATAATAATTTGGAGGGCGTAAAGATGGCAGCCACGAAGGTAAGCAATACCCGTAGCCAGGTATTGCTTACGCTGGGGTGTCGTTTTTAATGGTGCGGGGAGATGGCGGTGATGCCGGTGCTTTATAATGAGTTTTCCCTGTATTTGAAGCGGTATTTCCCCTATAAGGTGCAGAAGATATCGTTGAATGCCGGCTTTACGTGCCCAAACCGTGACGGAAGCAAGGGTTATGGAGGCTGTACGTATTGCAATAACCAGACATTCAACCCGGATTATTGCCGTACGGAGAAACCGATAGCCCGGCAGCTGGAGGAAGGAAAGCAGTTCTTCGCCCACAAATACCCGGAGATGAAGTACCTGGCCTACTTCCAGGCCTACACCAATACCTATGATGAGTTGGATGCCTTGCGTAGGAAGTACGAGGAGGCGCTCTCGGTGGACGGTGTGGTGGGACTGGTGATAGGTACCCGTCCCGATTGCATGCCCGATGACTTGTTGCACTATCTGGAGGCATTGCACCGCCATACGTTCGTGCTGGTGGAGTATGGCATTGAAAGTACGGACGACCACACGTTGCGACGCATTAACCGGGGGCATGACTTCCGGGCATCGGCCGATGCCGTGCGGCGCACGGCGGCTTGCGGCATACCGGTTGGCGGGCATGTCATACTCGGATTGCCCGGTGAAACGCATGACGGCATAGTGGAGCAGGCCGGTATATTGTCCGCCCTGCCGCTTACGACATTGAAATTACACCAATTGCAACTGATACGGGGAACACGCATGGCCCGTGAGTACGAGCAACATCCGGATGACTTTCATCTGTTTGACCTTGAGGAATATATTGATTTGGTGATAGACTATGTGGAGCATCTGCGCCCGGACATTGTGTTGGAGCGCTTCCTTTCCCAATCCCCTAAACAACTGCTGATAGCGCCCGACTGGGGGCTGAAAAACTACGAGTTCAACCACCGGCTGCAAAAAAGAATGAAAGAACTGGGTGCATATCAGGGAAAGAAGTATGAAATGTGAGAAAAAAGCAGTAATTTCGCGCGGTTTAATTGTGGTAATCACTTAAAAAAGAAAGAATAATGAACGAGAAGACATTAGTTAAGGGAAAAATCCACTATGTGGGAGTAAATGACCGCAACAAACATCTCTTTGAGGGCATGTGGCCCTTGCCTTATGGCGTTTCTTATAATTCTTATCTGATAGACGACGAGCAGGTGGCGCTGGTAGACACGGTAGATGCTTGTTTCTTCGAGGTCTATCTGCATAAAATCAAGAGCATTATTGGCGACAGGCCTATCCAATATCTTATCATTAACCACATGGAGCCGGACCATTCGGGCTCCATCAGCCTTATCAGACAGTATTATCCCGACATCACGATTGTGGGCAATAAGCAGACCTTTGGCATGATTGAAGGCTTTTATGGCGTGTCGGGACAGCGGCTTGAGGTAAAGGACGGGGATGCGTTGTCTTTGGGGCATCATCACCTGCGCTTCTACCTGACGCCGATGGTGCACTGGCCGGAGACCATGATGACGTTTGACGAGACGGATGGCGTGTTGTTCTCGGGCGATGCCTTCGGCTGCTTCGGCACGCTGGATGGAGGCTTCCTGGACAGCCGCATCAATCTGGACAAATATTGGGACGAAATGGTGCGCTACTATTCCAACATCGTGGGCAAATATGGCAATCCGGTGCAGAAAGCTTTGACCAAGCTGGGCGGACTGCCTATCTCCACCATTTGCTCCACGCACGGCCCTGTGTGGACCGAGAACATCGGCAAGGTAGTAGGCATTTACGACAAGCTGAGCCGTTATGAGGCCGAAGAAGGAGTGGTGATAGCCTATGGCTCTATGTATGGCAATACGGAGCAGATGGCGGAAACCATAGCGGCTGAACTCTCGGCACAAGGCATCAAGAACATCGTGATGCACAATGTGAGCAAAAGCAATGCATCGTTCATATTGAAAGACATCTTTAAATACCGTGGCTTGATCATAGGCAGTCCTACGTATTGCGGCCAGATTTATCCGGAGGTGAATGCCCTGCTCGAACGGATTTTGCTGCGCGAAGTGAAGGGGCGTTATTTGGGTTATTTCGGTTCGTTCTGCTGGGCGGGCATGGCCGTGAAGCGCATGGGCGAATTTGCCGAAAAGAGCAAGTTGGAACTGGTGGGCGCTCCCGTAGAAATGAAGCAAGCCATGAAGGAGGTCACGTATGAGCAATGCGAGGAACTGGCTCGCGCCATGGCAGAACGCCTGAAGCAGGATAGAAATAACTGAATCTGTAACTCCTAACCTAATATTTGTATGAGACTAATTATTCAACCGGATTACCGGTCTGTATCGAAGTGGGCGGCTTACTACGTGGCTTCTAAAATCAATGCCGCCGGTCCTACGCCTGAGAAACCGTTTGTTTTGGGTTGTCCTACGGGCTCATCTCCCCTGGGCATGTACAAAGAGCTGATAGACCTGAACAAGAAAGGCCTGGTGTCTTTCCGCGATGTGGTGACGTTCAACATGGATGAATATGTGGGTCTGCCGAAGGAACATCCCGAAAGCTATTATTCTTTTATGTGGAACAACTTCTTCAGCCACATCGACATAAAGCCGGAGAATACCAATATACTGAATGGCAATGCCGCAGACCTGGATGCCGAATGTGCTCGTTATGAGGAGAAAATCAAGTCGTATGGAGGCGTAGACCTGTTCATGGGGGGCATCGGTCCCGATGGACATATCGCTTTCAACGAGCCGGGTTCCTCCCTCTCGTCGCGCACCCGCCAGAAGACGCTGACTACCGATACCATCATTGCCAACTCCCGCTTCTTTGAGAACGACGTGAACAAAGTGCCCAAAACGGCCCTGACGGTGGGCGTGGGCACGGTGCTCGATGCCAAGGAAGTGATGATTATTGTGAATGGGCACAACAAGGCGCGCGCCCTCTACCATGCTGTTGAAGGCCCGGTGATGCAGATGTGGACCATCAGTGCCTTGCAGATGCACGAAAAGGGCATTATAGTATGTGACGATGCTGCCACCGACGAGCTGAAGGTGGGTACGTACCGTTACTTCAAGGACATAGAGGCCGACCATTTGGATGCTGAAGCCCTACTGACCGGGCGTTGAAACCCTACCGACCGGAGGTTGAAACCCTACCGAGGCAGGCTTTAAGGTCTGTAAAACGCGGATAATGCCACTTGGTGCAGATGGCTGATGGCCTTACTGCAAAGGAGGCATTATCCGCGTTGTTTATGTTTCCCAATCAATAATGGAAATCTGTGTTTATGAAGAAGATATTTGCTACCGACTGCATAAAGCAATTGGATACCCTTACGATAGAGCGTGAACCTATTGCTTCGCTCGATTTGATGGAACGCGCGGCTGTGGCTTTGACGGATGCTTTGAGTCTGCGTTGGAGTAGTGATACGGCCTTTACCGTTTTTGCCGGACCGGGCAATAATGGCGGGGATGCTTTGGCCGTTTCGCGCTTGCTGGCTCAGAGGGGATACCGGGTGAGTGTGTACCTGTTCAATACCGGCGGGCACCTGTCGCCCGACTGTGCGGCCAACCGCGACAGGCTGGAAGGGGTGGCCGGGGTAGATTTTCACGAGGTGACCTCCCAATTTGTATTCCCGAAGCTGACGAAGGATGATGTCATCGTGGATGGTCTGTTTGGAAGCGGGCTGAACAAGCCTTTGGGCGGCGGATTTGCGCAGGTGGCGAAGTGTATCAATGCCTCGCCGGCCCAGGTGGTGGCCATCGACATACCTTCGGGGTTGATGGGGGAAGACAACTCGGCCAATATTCCTTCGGCCATTGTGCATGCCCGGCTGACGCTGACGCTTCAGTTGCCTAAACTGGCCTTCTTTTTTGCGGAGAATGAACCATATGTGGGCGAGTGGCAGGTGCTGGACATCGGTCTGGATAAAGCCGCCATCGAAGAAACGGCTACCGATTATGCCCTGTTCGGGCCGGAAGATGTGGCTCCGTTGCTGAGGCCGCGCGGCAAGTTTGCTCATAAAGGCGTGTTCGGGCGGGCATTACTCATTGCCGGGTCGCAAGGCATGGCCGGCGCATCGGTACTCGCTGCACGGGCCTGTTTGCGTTCGGGCATCGGGCTGCTTACGGTACACGTGCCTTTCTGCAATAATTTTATTGTGCAGACGGCAGTGCCCGAGGCTATGACTGAAATAGACTTGAGCGACACATGTTTTGCCACCGTTACCGATGTCGATAAGTATCAGGCAGTGGGCATCGGTCCCGGCTTGGGGCGTGCCGTTGAAACGGTAGATGCTATGTTGGGGCAGATTACGGATTGCGATGTGCCGATGGTACTGGATGCCGATGCTTTGAACATATTGGGCGAACACCGCAGCTATCTCTCCCGCCTGCCTAAGGGGAGCATACTGACTCCCCATCCCAAGGAGCTGGAACGCTTGACGGGTGCTTGCCGCAACTCTTATGAGCGCTTGCAGAAAGCACGCGATTTGGCGGCTACGGCCGGCGTCTACATCATTTTGAAGGGGGCTTATTCGGCGGTGGTTACGCCGGAGGGGAAGTGCTATTTCAATACTACAGGCAATCCGGGCATGGCTACCGGGGGGAGCGGCGATGTGCTGACCGGTGTGCTTCTGGCCCTTCTGGCGCAAGGCTACGAGTCCGGGCAGGCTGCCTTGATAGCTGCTTGCGTGCACGGCATGGCCGGCGACTTGGCTGCCCACCGGTTGGGGCAGATGGGTATGGTGGCGGGTGACATTGTCCACTCGTTGCCCGAAGCCTGGCAGGCTTTAGAGAAGTCGTTCTGACATGATGCTTAGATAGAGGGAAGAGTAGCTTTTCCCCCTTTATTTTTCCAGCAAGTTCTTCAAGAATTCGTCCAGTTCCTTGTCCAGGCCTTTCAGGAGTTCGTCGTTGACGAGTAGCGTGTCGTCATCCATCAAGAGCAGCTCGGCGACGGTTTCTTTGTCTTCGTCTACCAAAACGAAAGAGTAGGGCTTCAAGATGCCTAGGTTGTCAAACTCCCCATTGTCTTTCAGGTTATTCAGGACCATAATCAGCAGGTGCTCTATGTCCTTGTAGAAGTCCGGCCCTTCGTATGCAGTCCATTCCTCGATGGTGGTGCTGCCCAGTTCTTCATCGTCGTCATCGAAAATGTTCAGCTCGCCCGACCCTTGATCGGCCTGCAGGTGAATGTCCGTCACAATGGCTTGCTCGCCGCCGCAGGTATATTTGACAACGGCTTTCTTGATGGCTTTCTCAATTTGTGATAACGATGTTTGGTTCAGTTTCATAATGGCACTCCTTCCTCTTTTTTTGATGTTATTCTTCGTCAAACCGCTTCATTTGCACATTCAGCAGGTTCATGCTGTTTCTTCGTTCTTGCAACTCATTGATATAGATGGCAGTCAACAGAAAGTTTGGCTTGTTTGCCAGAACTTCCATGTCGGTGGTTGCGTCTTCCACTTTGTCTATTTCCTGGGCAATGGTGAAGGCATGTGTAGCCCACGTCAGGGCTGCCGCGATGCTGTCTTGCATCTCATACCCCAAGGCGATGTTGTAAGCCGCATGCATCTTCTTTTTGCCTTTCTTTGTGGCATATTGGTTTTGCCAGAGTTCAATGGCTTTTTCCCAATTCCCTTCTTTGGCATAGATGGCAGCATCGCGCATGTCCACCGAGCCTCCGGTGAACATATAGCGTTGGGCTGTTTTCCAGCTTGGCAGCAAGTGCTTCACAGGGATGGTGCCGGCAAATTCCGATGCTTGCTCTATCAGTTCTTTCTCGTCGATGAGGCGGGCATCTACGGCACCTTCGCTGCTGCCTGCCGCTTCCCAGAAAATGCTGTCGTTGGGGCTGACTGTCACCATGGGATTTTTGTGGTTGGGTAGGTACACCCTCACTGTCGGATATACTTTGACGTCTACTGTTCCATAGAAAGAGTTCCACTCGGGCAGGAAATGCATCTTGCGGGTAGCTTCCATCCGTACATCTTCCAGCGATATCAGGAAATCTACATTCAGGTCTTTGGCCAGGTTGTTGACCGTCTCTCTTGAGAGAATGTTTCCTCCTTGTGTGTTTTTATTGCGATTTAAGGCTGAGTCGCAAATGACTACTTCGTCAAAGTAATTCTCATTTGCTAGGGATTGTGCCAGCGATTCGGCAGCGATGGCTGCATCCCCCCGGTAGTGGCGGACGGATGGGCTGCTGTCATCCGCTTCTTTTTCGTCCCCGCTGTTTTGGGTAGCTTCGCGCTGGTTGTCAGACGCGTTGTTCACTACCGCAACTTTTCTCAGTGATGCAGGGAAGCTGACATCTGCAGGAAGCATATAGTCTATGGACAGCAGCTCTACGCTTTGGCAGCTGCTTATGAATACAATGCCTGACAGCAGAAGACAATAAAGGCATCTTGCGGCTTTATTTTTGAATCCTTTTCTTATCATATTATAAATGCTTGGACAACGTCGTGCCCCTACATGTTTCTTATTCCATTGGCAAAAATAGTCTTTTGCCAGAATATATAAAAGCCTCGAATCGATTTTTCATCGTTCGAGGCTTCTAATTGCGTGTATCTGCCGGTGGGGCGATGCTAATTATGCATTCCGGCCGTGGCAGTTCTTGTATTTCTTTCCGCTTCCGCAGGGGCATGGGTCATTTCTGCCCACGGTCTTCTGTACACGGATAGGCTCGCGCTTGGGTTGTTCGCGCGTGTCGTGCTGTGCGGCTGCCTGTTGGTTCGGGTCATTCAGGTCTACCTTCTGCTCGCGATACTGGCTCATGTCCTGTCTCCGCTCGGGGGCTGCCTGTCGCACGGCTACCTTGGGCGGTTCGGGCGCTTGCTGCGGGGCATTGTTTGCAGGCATCTCCGGCATGGGGATTTGTCCGCGCATCAGGATGGAAACCGTCTGGTTATTGATTTTGTCTACCATCGCGTCAAATAGGTTCACAGACTCCAGTTTGTAAATCAACAGCGGGTCCTTCTGCTCATAGCTTGCGTTTTGCACCGAATGCTTCAATTCATCCAGTTCGCGCAGGTTTTCTTTCCATGCCTCGTCTATAACATGTAGCAGGATGGCTTTCTCGAAAGACTTTACTACTTCCTTGCACTCGCTTTCATAAGCGGCCTTCAGGTTGCAAGAGATGTTGTAAATGCGCTTACCGTCGGTTATCGGAATCAGTATGTTCTCATACATGTGCCCTTGGGCTTCATATACTTGTTTGATGACGGGGTAAGCTATTTGCGCCATGCGGTCCGTCTTGCGCTTGAATTGCTCCATGGCGGCATCAAAAGTCTTCTCTACCAGTTTTTCTTTCTTTTCTTCTTTGAATTCCTCTTCGGTAAAGGGCAGTTCCATGGCCAATGTCTGCAATGCTTCCAGTTTGCAATTCTCGTAGTCGGGTGCCGAGAGTGCGTTGGAGCAACGTTCCCAAATCATGTTGACGATGTCCATGCCGATGCGTTCGCCAATCAGGGCATGGCGGCGCTTGGTGTAAACTACGGTACGTTGCTTGTTCATCACGTCGTCATATTCCAGCAAGCGCTTGCGGATGCCGAAGTTGTTCTCTTCCACCTTCTTCTGGGCGCGCTCAATGGACTTGGAAATCATGCTGTGCTCGATCATCTCTCCTTCTTTAAAGCCCAGCTTGTCCATCACGCTGGCAATTCTGTCGGAGGAGAACAAACGCATCAGGTCGTCTTCCAGCGAAACAAAGAATACGGATGACCCTGGGTCGCCCTGACGTCCGGCACGACCACGCAACTGGCGGTCGACGCGGCGCGATTCGTGGCGCTCTGTGCCGATGATGGCCAAACCTCCGGCAGCTTTTACCTCCGGGCTCAGCTTGATGTCGGTACCACGTCCGGCCATGTTGGTGGCAATGGTCACCGTACTGGTCTGTCCGGCTTGTGCCACGATGTCGGCCTCCTTCTGGTGCAGCTTGGCGTTCAATACGTTGTGTGGTATTTTGCGCATGGTCAGCATCTTGCTTAGCATTTCCGAGATTTCTACCGAAGTCGTACCTACCAGTACCGGGCGTCCTGCCGCTATCATCTTCTCTATTTCTTCGATGACGGCTTTATACTTTTCGCGTTTCGTCTTGTAAACGCGGTCGTTCATGTCGTTCCTTGCAATGGGCTTGTTGGTGGGGATTACCACTACATCCAGCTTGTAGATGTCCCAGAACTCTCCGGCCTCCGTTTCTGCCGTACCGGTCATACCGGCCAGCTTATGGTACATGCGGAAGTAGTTCTGCAAAGTGATGGTGGCAAAAGTCTGCGTGGCTGCTTCAATCTTCACGCCCTCCTTGGCTTCGATGGCCTGGTGCAAGCCGTCGGAGTAGCGGCGGCCTTCCATGATACGTCCCGTCTGTTCGTCTACAATCTTCACCTGTCCGTCGATAACGACATATTCATCATCTTTCTCGAACATGGTGTAGGCCTTCAGCAGCTGGTTAATGGTGTGCACACGTTCCGACTTGATGGCGTAATTCGTCAGCAGCGCATCTTTCTTTTCCAGTCTCTGTTCATCGGTCAGGTCCTTCTCGTTCTCCAACTCGGCCAGTTGTGCCGTGATGTCGGGCAGCACGAAGAGTGTGGGGTCGGAAGAATTGCCGCTAATCAAGTCCACGCCTTTATCGGTGAGGTCTACACTGTTCAGCTTTTCGTCGATGACGAAGTAGAGCGGGTCGGTCACCTCGTGCATGCGCTTGTTATTTTGCTCCATGTAGATTTCCTCTGTCTTCAGCATGCCGGCTTTGATGCCCGGTTCGCTGAGGAACTTAATCAAGGCCTTGTTCTTGGGTAAGCACTTGTGGCTGCGATACAAAGCCAGGAAGCCTTCTTCCTGTTCTTTCTTATCTTCCGAGGCAATGAGCCGTTTGGCGTCTGCCAGGTATTGGGTTGCCAGCTTCTTTTGAGCCTCTACCAGGCGTTCTACCAGCGGGCGGAGCTGCTCGAACAGCTGGTCGTCGCCCTTAGGTACGGGGCCCGATATGATAAGCGGTGTACGTGCATCGTCTATCAGCACCGAGTCTACCTCGTCCACAATGGCGTAGTTGTGTTGGCGTTGCACCAAGTCTTTGGGGCTGTTGGCCATGTTGTCGCGCAGGTAGTCGAAGCCAAATTCATTGTTGGTGCCAAATGTGATGTCGGCCATGTAAGCGCGGCGGCGCGCGTCAGAGTTTGGCTGGTGCTTGTCTATGCAGTCCACGCTCAATCCATGGAACATGTAGAGCGGCCCCATCCATTCCGAGTCACGCTTGGACAGGTAGTCGTTCACAGTCACCACATGTACGCCGTTTCCGGTCAGTGCGTTCAAGAATACGGGCAGGGTTGCCACAAGTGTCTTACCTTCACCTGTCGCCATTTCGGCAATTTTGCCTTTGTGCAACACTACGCCGCCAAACAGCTGTACGTCGTAGTGCACCATGTTCCACGTTATTTCGTTGCCGCCGGCCTTCCAGTGGTTCTGGTAGATGGCCTTGTCGCCTTCTATGCGGACAAAGTCTTTGGTAGCAGCCAGTTCGCGGTCAAAATCGGTGGCCGTTACCACTATTTCTTCATTTTCAGTGAATCGTCTTGCGGTATCTTTTACGATGGCAAAAGCCGTGGGCAGCACTTCGTCCAAAGCTTTTTCGTAGATGTCCAATATCTCTTTTTCTATTTTGTCTATTTGGTTGAAGAGTTCCTCGCGTTCTTCCAGTTCAGTGCTTTCTACTTTGGCTTTCAGTTCGTCCACTTTGGCGCGTTGCTCGGCGGCCGAGTTGCGTATGTAGGCTTTCAGCTCCTCCGTCTTGGCGCGCAGGGCATCGTTGTCCAGTTTGGTAATTTCCGGATATACAGCTTTGACCTTGTTGACCCAAGGCTGTATCTCTTTCATGTCCCGGGTGGATTTGTTTCCAAAAATTGAGCTTAAAAATTCATTGAATCCCATTCTATTGTTGTTGTTTTTGCTGTTATTATTCGTTATTATTGATGTTAAGAGCCTGTTTGAATTTTCCTTGCAAAAGTACGTAATTCTCTACAGATTATCACAGAATTATCCTGATAAATATGTGTAAAACTATCAGTTCGCGTCCAGTTGCAAGGGTTTTGCTGTGCAGGCGTTGGGGGCACGGATGCGCAATGCACTGCTCAGGGTGGGAGCAATGCGGTCTGCGCTCACCGGGATGCGGATGGTTTCTGCCACTACTCCGTTGCCCCACAGGATAAGAGGGGTAGGGGGCTGGGCACTGCGCACCGTGTAGTTTCTGGCGTTGTTTTCTTGCATTACCGTCCATCCCGGAAGCACTTCAATCAGTAAGTCCCCCGAGCGGTTCCTACAGAAGGCGTTGCGTATGCGTTCTACTTCGGGCGACCACGAGCCCAGCAATAGCCGGTGGGCAGAGTACACCTCGTTTACTCCGCTGAACTGCATCAGGAAGGCGGCAGCCTTTTCCTGGATTTCTGCCAAGCTCAGTTGTTTGTCCTCGATGAGCTTGTGGTTCAGGTATATCTGTAGGTTGTGGTAGGCCTCTACATACTGCCCTTCACCGTAAGTGGCCATCAAGTACATGTTGAGCAGCGTGGCACAACGGTTCAGGTAGAACTCTCCACCCGGCATGCGGTATAGGGGGGCATCGGCGGCTTCTGCCGGGGTATATCCTGTAGAGGCCAGGCAGAAGAGCACGTTTTGCAGTCCCACTTTCCGCTCCAGCATGTCCAGCAGCGAGGCTATGTTGGCATCCAGCCGCACGTAGGTGTCTTGTATTTCCGTGGGGAGGGTACTGTTGTCCCGCTCGCTGTAGTTTCCGGCGTAGTAGGTCAGTGCCAGCAAGTCGGTCACCCCATCACGTCCTATGTCGTTCTTGTCCAGCAGCCTTTCGGCCAGCCGGTTCACTTCCTCGTTCACAAAGGGTGTCGTGGCAAAGCGGCGGAATTTGTTGACGGGGTCGCTGTCCGGTTTATGTTTAAAGGGCTCCCCGTTGCCTCCCGGCAGCAGCGTGTAGCGTATGGCCGGCAGCATGGGGGTCCATATCACGTCTTTTATGTGGAAGTCAATGGCTTCCCGTTCATTGTATTGGGTAATCCACCACGGGAAGTCGGTATAATACGTGGTGCTGCACCATTTCCCCGTCGCTTCGTTCAGCCAGAAAGCCCCGTTTCCGCTATGTCCTGCTCCCAGGATGGCAGCCTCGCGGAAGGGAGCTATGGAGTAGACGAAGCCTCGGTTTTGCGTAGCCACCTTCAATTCATCGGCAAGTGTGGATACCAGCAGTTGCGAAGGCGAGGAGTGCTCGTCGGTATAGTTGCCCATGAAGTCGGGGTCGTCCATGCAGTTTATAGGGCGCAGTGTCTTGGCGTCCAGCCTGTTTTCGGCAATGATGCCATGCTGCGAGGGCGTGCTTCCGGTGTAGATGGTGGCCAGCGCTGAGGCGCGGTCCGCCCACTTAAAGGGCAATTCCATCTGGCTGAATACCCTGCCCTCGCGCAGCAGCCTCTTGAAGCCCTGCTCTCCGTAGAGCGATGAAAAAGCCTCCATATAGTCCGTGCGCAGCTGGTCTACCGTAAGCGTCACCACCAGCTTGGGCGTGGCGGGCAACGGCTGTGCCTGCAGGCCGCCGAAGGTCAGTGCCAATATGGAAGTTATCAGTCCTTTTTTCATCTCAGCGTTGTTATGCGTTTGGGTCTTTTATGTCTTTTGTAGGCTGTCCAAAGGTTTGCTCCACTTCTGGCCAGCAAACAGAGTGCCAAAGGTAATACGGCCAAGTCGAATCTTTGCGGAATTACCGGCCAAAGCGCAATAAAAAAAGTTAAAACCGCGAAATTGACTGCCATATATAGGCTGACGCGCTTCTTTCTCACCCAAGGCAGCATGATGGGCAGGCACAGCAGGTGAAGCGGGTGGAACACAAAGAGCAGGTAGTTGGGGCTGACAGCAGGATGCGTGGAGAACAAGGCCAGGAAGGCCAGGATGCACCCCGCCAGGCCGGCGGCTGCAAACAGCAGGAGGTCCATGCCCCAAAAGCTTTTCCCCAGCTTGATGCCGAGAAGGGTGGCACACACCACAACGATGAACAGCAGCCATGCCGACCTCATCGGGGTAAGCATGTCCGTCCAGTCGCGGCTGTTGAGGGCTTTCGTCTCCACTATCTTGGTTTCTTCCTCCACCAGGGGGCGTATGTTCTCGGCTTCGTCATGTATATAGGCGTGGCTGAAGTCAGCCTGCAGGTTGAAGGGCACAAACATCTGTGTTCTCCGGCTTATCTGCTTGTCGGCCTTCGGCCCCATGCAGAAGTCCATGGCGAAGCCCGACCACGGATGCCCCTCGCTGTATTTCCGCAGAATGTCTCTGAAGGTAATGCCCGTAGCCCTGTCATCCATGTCTTGCCCGTAATCCATGTGCCCCGCGATGGCTCTCTCCACCATGTCGCGCGGGCGGGTGGAGCAGTTGTCATAGAAGAAGTTGTAGCGATACACGCGGTTTTCGGGGCGGTAGTTCTCGTCCAGCAGCTTCACCAGCAGTTCCTTTTCAGCCTGGCGCAAGTCCAGCGCCTGTTGCCACACGTCGCGCCCCCAGTAGGCATATTCGGCTGCAAAGCGCTGGTAGCTGCTTACGCCCAGCTGGTAGTCTGTCTCCCCCAGGGCGAAGCGCAGCACGAAGTTGGGTGTGTCGAAGTCAAATATACCGTAGTTGTACACGCGGTCGATGCCCCGTGTGTAGTTCTCGTAGCGTATGGCCGTGTGTCCGAACAGCGAATAAATTTCCTGACCTGCCGCGCACGTCAGCAGGCTGATGCGTATAGAGTCATGCCCCGTGGAGTCTGCCTGCAAAACCTGTGCCCGGGTCGGCCCTGCCGGCAACAGCATGGCGAGCAACAAAACTATGATGGTTAGCTGTCTGACTTTCATAATGAAGACTTGCAGAATGCCTGCATTTATTCTTTCCGCCGCAAAAGTAGGAATAAAAAATGAGATGGGGAAATCGGGGGAGATTTTAGATGGTTTATTCCGCTCTGAAGCAGTTTACAAGCGGTAGTCGCACCGGTATATCTTGGTTGCTGACAAAAAATTGTTTGCCGTCCTTCATTTGGAAGGCTTGTTCTTCCTCTCCGCGTGTGTGGCAGTGCAGGTGTAGCAAGGCACCACGAGGCACGTTATCATAGTCCAGCCAAGGTCGGGTAGCTATTTTCTTGCCCAGCGACTTCCAGCCATTTATACCGTCTTGATAAAACAATTCATACTCATCGCCAATGCGTACAAAGTTGTCATCATTGCGTGGCATAAAAGCCAGACTATCTATCCGGATGGCGCGGCCAAAGTCTACTGTCAGCTGCCCGCCCAATTCCAGCGAATGGAAACGCGTCAGTGGGTTGCCGTCGCATGCTTTTTCACGTATGCGATTGATATTCTCCGGTTCCGAGCCACCTAATCGGAATGTTTTCACTTCTTTGCCTTCACTATATACCCAAAATTCGCCCAACTCCGTGTCTTTCTCTGTAGCTGCCTTGAAGCGTAAGTAGCGGCAAAGTTTACCCAAGGGAAATTGAACTATGTTGTAGGCAATAGAAAGTGAGTCTGGCACTCGGAATGAGTAGTTCACTTTCTTGAACTGAAGGTCATTTCCTGCTTCGATGCGGCAGCCGGCCATGTTGTTCAACCACTCGCAGTGCCATGTGAACAATGGGTTTTTACGTAACAATCGCACTTTTTCCTTATGCATCGTGTCCGGTCGATAGGGTATGTTTTGCTTTCCATCGAAGTAGAAAGGATAGTCCATCACCTGATATTTTCCGTCCCGGTGGCTCATAGGGGCGTAAATCACCTTGCGTTCTACATTGGGGAATACAGCTTGCCCATCTTTTATTTCCGCCATGTCGATGCCTATCCAGTCATGCGGGTTGAACACCCCTAAGTATGCGTATTGCCCATAGTCCTCGGTTGTAGCAGGTATGCGCACCGTGTCTTGGTAGTAATCCTCTGATACGTCCTTGCGGTAAGCATTCTTAAAGAAATCAGGAACCTGTGGGTCGCTCCAAATCTTTTTCATCTGGTCCCTTTGGCTGCCGAAGCATTGCCTGAAGGCTTTACCCGCCTTCCTTAGATCTGAATAAACCGAATCGCGGATAGCGTCTTGCTCTGAAAACCAGAAACCTATAAACCGTCCCGTAGTGTCGCGCACCGCGTTCCACGTATGTCCCTTACGTGTCTCTGAGGAGTAGGCATATAAGTCCATGGCAATGGGAATACCCAACGCCCTGTACACGTACAAGGCCAAGTCGCATGTGTCAATGCACATGCCTACCCGGTGATCTAACAGGAACGAGGCACCCAAGTGCGGAAACTGATAATCCCAGCAATACACAAAACCTTCTTCTCGTAGCACGTGGGCTACGGCGTTGGTGGCCTTCACCACGTCATTCCCTGTATACAGCGAGTCGAGCACCCATCCGTAGCGTTCTTCATATGCCTTCCGCCAATCCTCTAGCGGTTCATTTCCAATACGGTAGGGTAATATCAGTTCGCAAAAATCGTCAAACTCCAGGTGCTTGTTCCATGGTCTGCCTTTCCATGCTCTGAATGCCCGTTCTATGTTGTTTATCAAAAAATCTGCCGTTACCACCTTTACATCATACACCTTTTCCAACCGTTCAAAATCAAAGCCCATCCAGTAAGCCTTTTCGTCTTCCGAGGGTGCCACTTGGTCTTTTTTGAATTTTAGCAACCTTGCCTTTACAGTGTCTATTTCCACCCCATGCAGACTGTAATACTTTGGCATGTTTTCGATGAGGAAGCGTGCAGCTGCCAGTTTCTCTTCGTCGTAACGATAAAAGTCAAGCACCTTTTCCAGTTCTTGGCGGTTATTTCCTGCCGATTGCAAGGCTTCTTCCAATCTTCTGTTTTGTCCACAGCCCGCCAACAGGCAAGCTGCCAAGATAAAAATAATCGTCTTTGGTTTCATATTTGTTTTATTGTATAAATGCATTTAGTTCGCTCTACACGTATAAATTATCACTTATCATGATGGCATTGTTTTTTGAGTAGCGTTATCACGCAGGCATAGGAAGACTGTCATGATAGCTTTTCAAGGCCAGCGCGGTAGCTTTCCTATGCTAACATGCTGGGGCTCTTACGCTGGGAAATGGGAATTTAACTATGTGTTTACGATGGCACGCAGATGACGCAAACGAGCGCAGATGACCGCAGATTCTTAAGGGCTGCGCCATGTATCTGTCATTCTGAGCGCAAGCGAAGAATCTCCTATTATGTGAGAGATGCTTCACTT